>PFNU01000114.1 GCA_002792135.1 bacterium (Candidatus Torokbacteria) CG_4_10_14_0_2_um_filter_35_8
TTGATCTTCAGTATTATAAGCAAGCTCTTTCTCTTTATTCAAAATACTGTCTAATAACCCAGGTGCAAATTTAACTATAAGAAAAGCACTCACTACAACTAAAAGAATTATGAAAACAATAGCGCCTAGAATCCATCTAGGTTTTTTCTTTTTTGAAGGAACCTGTTCTTGAGATACGCTCTGAACAGGTTGTGTTGACAAAGGAGGCGTCTTGCTAGCTTGTTCTAAGTCTGTAGCTTGCCTTTGACTCAGCAAGGAAGCACTTCTCGGCATACTTCTCAATTCTGGAGAACTTAAAGGTTGTTCTCGGTCTGGAGAGGAAGATGGACTACTAGGTTTCCTATCTAGGGGGCTCCCACAATAACTACAAAAAATAGCGTGATCAGGGTTTTGTTTTTTACATTTTTGACAGGTAAGCATAGGTTTAATCAATTAAAAATTAAAAGTGTCTTCCTTAGGCAGATCCGCCTCAGGCGGACAAAATTCAAAAAAGTTTAGAATTAAAAATTTAAGAAGTATAAAAGTATAAAAGACTATTTTTCTTTTTTACTACTAACTATAGTAACTGCTTTTGTGGGGCAAACGTCTAAACAAGAGTTGCACTCTGTACAAGCTTCAGGGTTTACAACTTTTACTTTATCACCCTCCATCTCAAATACATTAGGCGATGCAGAGCATACTGCTGCACAGCTTCCACAACCAGTGCATTTTTTTCTATCTACTTTAGGATACTTCTTACTCATAGAATGTTCTTAATTCTTTAAAGTTTACTTACTATTATTATCAGAAGAAGGTACACCGCTAGAAGGTGTTTGCGGTAAACTATTATCAGAAGCTGAAAGTCGAGTAATACTCTGAGTTTCTTGAGGCCGATATTGTTGAGGAGGTATACCTTGGGGAGACACCGGGGAAAGCGAAGGGCCTGCCTCTTTTTTCTTTTCCTTGATTATATAACCTAAGATTATTAAAATAAGGCCCAAGACAAAAATTACTAAGCTCTGAACCCAGACAGGACTGACAACTCTTAATAATATACCTTGAATATAATTTGTTATAGCTTCATAAAGCTCTACAGGAAAGTTACTTGCTACATTAGAAGAAGAAATAAGATTTAAAATAATGCTTCTTCCTGAGAAAAGCTTAAAAATAGAAGCGCTTACAAAAGTAAATCCTCCTGATAATGCTAAAGTTGCCCCCACCCATCTAAATACAGACCTTGGGGAAGGCAATGCAAGAAGGGCAACGAGAATCAAGATGATAATAAGAGCAATAATCAAATAATTTACAAGTCTAAAAAGTTTTTTCGCGATATTTCGCAAGGAAGATAATACTTGTAAAAATTCCTTGTTTACTTCTGCTTTTTCTTTTTGTTTTTCCCCTATATTCCAAGAGCTAGAGTCAGTGAGATCTATTTCGTTCGGTATTTCTCTTACTATTTCCCTAGTGTCTAATTGATCCACAGCAGAATTCACATCAAACCCTTGAGGAATACAGGTGGGTGTTTCATTCTCACTTCTCATAGACTCAAACTCCCTCACTGAGCAAACAGGCATGCTACCTAATTTTTTCCCTAAACTATCTTTTAAAGCCTCTTCAATTTTGGCCTTTGGTATCATTAAATTGATCTTCAAAGAAAGCTCTTTAGAATCTGAATGATACCAGAAAAAGAGATTATCAATTACAGATTCTGTTTGCTCTTGTAGAAACTCTGGGGCCAAAACTTTACTTGCTATTTCCTGGAAATCTTTATTTGTAAAAAAATAACTAGCATCGACTTCTCCTTCTGTAGTAGAGGTTTTTGTTCTTACCAGCCCTAGATTTCTAACAAGTTCGTCTGATAAAGCTTGATAAACATTACTTTTTTTCAATTCTTCCTTATAAACCCTTGCATCGAGTAAATTTTTTCTGATATTGAAACCAAAAATAGCTAGTGGGAAAAT
The DNA here is from genome assembly GCA_002792135.1 of bacterium (Candidatus Torokbacteria) CG_4_10_14_0_2_um_filter_35_8. Classification (GTDB taxonomy): domain Bacteria; phylum Patescibacteriota. Next base: position 1,941 of record PFNU01000114.1, read on the forward strand.
AAGGCCGAAAGTAATAATAAGAATAATAGCAATTACTTTACGACACATTTTATTTATAACTTAAAAAATAAAAGACTAATAGGTTTTTATTAGATTTCCCTCGGTATCTAATTCTACAAAATGATGTGCCTTACCTTCTCGAAATGCTGAACATTGATTTTCAGGATTGTTATCAACCTCTTCTCTTGGGTTGTGAGCCACATCGCAGGCCCAATCTGGAATTATTTCGGAAGAAAGGCAAGGACCAGAAGAAAAATCTTTTCCTAAAGCTTTCTCTTGTCTAAACAAATCCTTACATTTGGAAATAGCAAGGCTTTCATTCGCCCGTTTTTGGGCATCTATTGCAGTTTTCCCCGTCACACCTTCTAAAGCCTTTTCCACATCAGAGGACATTTCTCTAGAAAAAGAACACCCTCCCAAAAATACGAAAAAGCAAGGTAGAGACACTATTATTAGCACTTTCGTTCTTTTACTCATAGGGTTTATATTTATTCCTCATTCCAAGGTCTATCTGGATGTTTTTTTATAATATATTCATAGCGGCTAATAGTTTCACCTGTAGATTCATCAAAAAGAGGTGTTCCTCCAGCGTACATAGTATCCAAAGGATCACTATACTTATTTAAATCGTTTTCTTGAATCCAGACATCAATTGTTGCCTTTTCTTCTAAAGTTATCTCATACTCTTCACTTACTTCCTTACGAGGAGAGCGAACTACCAAAGGTATATTAAGGGCATCTTTCAGATAACCTCTAAGATTCTGAAAGAAAAAGAAAAGTACAGTAATCGCTATCACAATTACAGTCAAAAAGCCAACCCCCGAGCTTATTTCTCTCTCGGGTTTCTTCCTCTCTTTATCTTTTAAATCTAAATTCTCCATAAAAACCATCTTTTACTTTTACAAAAATATTATATACCAATAAAGATAAAAAATAAAACTAGCGCCGTATTATTTTAATTTTAATGTAATTTGTACGGTTATTTTGTTCTATCTACTCCATTCAGATAACAGTAAAGTATATAAAACGGTACTAAAAGATTGCTTTAATCAATTATCACGGTTCTTTTTTCTATCAATTGTTTTTCATCAAGTCCTGTACTTAGGTTATTTGCTAAGGTAGATTGGTTATAAACTGCATACTCAATTATCTTGTCGTCCTTCCACTTAACATCAAACATAGAACCAAGTCCTGATATTCCCTTATTTAAAGTCTCACTTCCTGAAAGAGTGACTATTTGCTTGGCTGTATCTTTTTCTAAATCAAGAAGGTATAATTTTTGGCTTAAGCCTTTGCCAATTGAAGGATTATCATCAGATGCAGTAGCTACCCTCTTTTTGTCAGGAGCAAGCTCCACGCAATATGTTTCAAGGTACTTACTGATATCTAGCTTCTTAAATTTATTAGTGTTTACATTAAACGAATAAAGAGCACTCATTCCCGCATCTGTATCAGAAAGTATCTCTGCAAAGAAAACATAATCAGAACCAGATGGTGCTGCATATTCCATAAGTGTAAGATTATCTTTTGCTTTCAGACCAGAAATTTCGGTTTTAATGCTTTGGACCAGCACTTCTTTTTCTCCTGTTGTCTTACTAATTCTAACTAACTTTTTATCATATATTTCGGGAAAAGTAGTGCCTAAGGATTCTAGTTTATATTCATAGCCTATAGTTAAAACATTTCCTTCTGGTTTACTCTCCGATTTGCTAACTTCAGAGCCAACTTCTTCAGAGCTATCACTTATATCACTGTCCTTATCTTCATCAAGCTCTTGATTCACATCAACTGGCTGCGAAGTACCTCTATTATCAATAAAAAAGTACCAATAACAAAAACTTCCTACTACGAGCAAAATTAAAACAACAACTAAAATCCAAATCCGCTTTCTACTCTTTTTAGGAGGCTGAGAATAAGGTTTCTCAGGATAAGAAGATCCTTGATAATAACGAGGTTCTCCTGGAGTAAATTTTTGGTTTGACTGTTGTGGTTTTGGGGTTTGAGAAGAATTGTTAATTTCATTCATAGGTTTTTCTTAAAAAGTTAATTTCTTAGATTATAACATAGTAAAAAAACAATACAAAATACTTGTATAGTTAACAGTCAAGGGTTACACTTTTTAGCTTTTCTTCAGGAGTAAGACCATTAAGAGTTAAATGTATTCTTTGGAAATTGTA
>PFNU01000126.1 GCA_002792135.1 bacterium (Candidatus Torokbacteria) CG_4_10_14_0_2_um_filter_35_8
CAATTAGAAGAAGAACTAACTAAAATTCTTAAAAAATACTATTAAGAGTTGTCCATATATTCTATTTAATATGCTAGTCTAGAGCCTTACGATTAATCATGAGAATAGAATAGTACTTTTTAATCCTTGGGCTGAGAGGATATTGGGTATAAAGAGTGAAGATATTGTTGGTTACAAAATAGATGATGAGAGACCAGAGAATGTTTCGAAAGATACCTATAAGAATTTAATCCATGTTGTTAAGGCAAGAAGCAAAAATAATCAGAAGACAGAGGTGGTTTTTAAAAAACCAGAAGAGATAATTTTAGAAATAACAGAAGTTTCTCTTAAAGACCCACAAGGTGTAACAATAGGAACGTTAAAGATTTTGAATGATGTTAACAGAGAAAGACTGATAGATCGTATGAAATCAGAGTTTATCTCTATTGCATCCCATCAGCTTCGTACTCCCCTTTCTGCAGTCAAATAGGTTTTTAAAATGGTTTTAGAACAAGAATCAGGTCCTATAAATTCAGAGCAAAAAGACCTTCTTAATAAAGGTTATCAAAGCAATGAAAGAATGATTACTCTTATTAATGACTTATTAAATGTTTCTAGAATAGAGGAAGGAAAGTTCAAGTATGTCTTTAAAAAAGTTGATTTTGGGAAAGTAATTTCCGAAGTAGTAGATGAATTTAAGGAAGAGATAAAGATGAGAAAAATTGTGTTTAGCTTTCAAAAAGAATCTAGAGAGATTCCTAAGGTGAAAGTTGATCTTGAGAAAATTCGTCTTGTTATAGAGAATCTGATAGACAATGCCATAAAATATACTCCAGAAAATGGTAAAGTTCAGATTGTTTTAAGAAGGAAGGAAGACAAGATCGAAGTAGAAGTAGCTGATACTGGAGTGGGAATTCCAGCTGATCAGCAGAAACAGCTTTTCTCCAAGTTGTTTAGAGGGAGAAATGTTATCAGAATGCAAACTGATGGATCAGGTTTAGGCTTATTTATTGCAAGAAATATCGTTTTAAAGCATGGAGGAAATATCTGGATTGAATCAGAAGAGGGAAAAGGAACAAGAGCATATTTTATTCTTCCGGTTGCAGAGAAGTTTACTGTGCCAGAAAAGAGGGAAGAAGATTATGAGAAGTTTATTACAGGATTCTAATAGAGGCTAGGCACTAGGGACTAGTGGTTAGTGAATAGCAAATTCTAGATTCTTCCTGATTCATAATTCATATTTTTTTATTTTTTCAGCCCTAGGCTGATCCGTCTTTGATGGATATTTTTAAACTTTAAACTTCCTTGAGAGGGGGTGAAGAATATGTCTATTCAAACAGGTGTGGGTAAAAGTAAAAATAAAGGTTCTGAAAAAGCTGGCATTGAGGCTGCTCGAGAGGCGATAAGTCAAATACAAGGACTAGAGCCTGATTTAGTTATGGTTTTTGCTTCAGCGCAATTTGACCAAGAAAAGATGTTGCAGGGTGTACGTAGCATAACTAAAGATACTCCCCTTGTTGGTTGTAGTACTTCAGGAGAAATTATAACAGAAGGGCCAGGTAGTAAATTAGTGATAGTAATGGTTCTTAAATCTGATCAGGTCAAGTTTACTATTGGGATAGGAAAAGATATAAAAGCTGACTCACGTGATGCTGGTAGAAAAGCAGCAGAAGATGTAGTGCAAAAGACCAAAGGTGAGCTCTCCATGTTTATTATGCTACCTGATGGGCTCACTGGTAATGGTGCTGATATCGTCCGTGGTGTTCAAGATGTATTAGGAGAGCATTTCCCCATTATGGGCGGTTCAGCTGGTGATGATTTTAAGTTTGAGAAAACTTTTGAATATTATAATGGAGAGGTACTTAATGATAGTGTTGTGGCAGTTGGTTTATCAGGTGAATTTTCTTGGGGTGTTGGTGTGCAGCATGGTTGGGAAGCAATTGGGCTTCCTATGAAAGTAACTAAGTCCGAAGGAGCAGTATTGAAAGAATTAGATAATAAACCCGCTCTTAAGATTTATGAAGAGTATTTTGGTAAAAAATCTGAGGAATTAATTCGTGAACCTATAGCACGTATGGCTTATACTTATCCTTTAGGTATGAGTGTCAAAGGATCAAAAGAGCTTCTGATTCGTGATGTGGTTATTGCTAATGAAAAGGGCGAGATTACTTGTGCAGCTGAGATTCCTCAAGGCTCAGAAATTCGTCTAATGTTAAGTGATCCAGAAAAGGCTATGAAGGCAGCCAGGAAAGCAGCTGAAAACGCCAGAACTCAACTAAAAGGAGCAAGCCCTAAAGCAATTTTTGTTTTTGATTGCATGGCTCGCAATAAATTACTCGGTGAACGCATTGGTGAGGAAATTACAGCTATTCAGGAAGTGCTTGGCAAAGATGTACCTCTAATTGGCTTTTATACTTATGGAGAGCAGGCTCCTTTAGGTGGTAATATTGATCCTGAGACTTGTCGTTCAGAATTTCATAATGAGACGATGACTTTACTTGTGATTGGAGAGTAATAGTTCAGGCTACTGTGTTACTTCCGCCTTCTCCGCCCGAGGCGGATTCGGCGGATCAGCTGCGGCTGAAGGATATTAGGGAATTAGGCACCAGTAGATTGGATTACAGAGGTTTTAAGAAATGCGAATTTCTGCATAATTTTTCTATTTAGCAGGCCGGGCTTTAGCCCGTAAAACCCCGTGTTACGGGGTCAAACAGGTCTTGGTCCGGCTTTTGCCTAATATAAGCTAAAGGCCCCGTTTTTTGCCCAATCCTTTACGATCTTTACGGTCCAGTGGCTTTTTTTATTTGAGATAATTTATAAGTGGCTTTTTATATGCCAGATAATACCTATTTTAGGAAGACAATTAAATAATATTTGAGATTCAAGTTCTATAGTGTAGAATACTTCTAAGGACTTTTTTTAAATTTTATGAAGATCCTCGGTATCGAAACATCATGCGACGAGACAAGCGCTTCCATTGTAAAAGATGGCAGAGATATTATTTCTCTTATCACTCTTTCGCAAATAGACGTTCATAAGCAGTATGGTGGAGTTTTTCCAGAGATGGCAGCAAGGGAGCATCTTAAAAATATTATCCCTGTTACTCACCAGTGTTTTGAAAAAGCAAAAATTAAACCTGGTAATATTGATTTTATTGCTGTAACAATTGGCCCAGGGCTTCCACCGTCGCTTCTTATTGGAGTTCAAATTGCAAAGAGCCTAGCTTATGTTTGGAATAAACCGATTTATGGTATGAGTCATATTAAAGCGCATATTTACGCGAATTGGCTCGAAAGAAATTTTGAAGATAAAAAGGTCTTTCCTGCTCTATGTTTAGTAGTAAGTGGAGGACATACTTTGCTTGTACTTATGAAATCTCATAGAGAGTTTAAGGCTTTAGGAGAAACAAGAGATGATGCAGCAGGTGAGGCATTTGATAAGGTGGCACGGCTTTTGGGTTTGGGATACCCTGGTGGTCCGATTATTTCTAAATTAGCCGAGAAAGGTAATAGAAAAGCGTTTGATTTGCCACGGCCTATGATCGATACAGAAGATTTTGACTTTAGTTTTTCGGGATTAAAAACTGCAGTCTTAAGAATTGTAAAAGAAAAAGAATGTTGCTCCAAATCTGAAAAGAAAAGCCTTGATTCAAAATTTGTAAAAGACATGGCGGCAAGTTTTGAGCAGGCAGTGGTTGATACTTTGGTGATTAAATCTTTGAAAGCAGCACAAAAGTTTAAACCCAAATCATTGATGCTTTCAGGCGGTGTTGCTGCAAATGGAAATCTTAGGAATTCATTAAAAAAAGAGATCAAAAAACTAGATCCCAAAATTGAGTTTTTTGTTCCAGAAATTAAATATTGTACAGATAATGCAGCGATGGTAGCATGCGCTGGATTTTATTGTAGTAAGAAAGAAAGGGTTAGGTTTGATGAAATTGATAGCGATGCGAATTTGAGGTTAGGTGGTAGATGATAGGGATTAGATTGTAGGGAGTTGGATTTAAGATTTTTAGCTTCTTTCTCTGTGGAAAACTTCTTCCTTAACGAAGAAGACAAACTTTGCTAAAATTACATTAACAATTTTAGGAGTGATTAAATAAAAACCCATGAGAACACATTACAAAA
>PFNU01000070.1 GCA_002792135.1 bacterium (Candidatus Torokbacteria) CG_4_10_14_0_2_um_filter_35_8
AAAGAACTAGGAGTATTGCAATGCTTATAAAGATACTAACAAAGACAGGTTTATTCTCCTTGCAAAACAACCTTTTTCTTGTAAAGAAGTTTTTAATAATAAGAGATATGTTCTGTAAGAAAGCAGGGATTTTAGCAAGAGGCGCGATGCTTGATAGGATGATGAAAAGATAAGTTGCTATTTTTTCTTTTTGAAAATAAAGATATAAGGATGATATTAGAAGTAGAGAGATAATAGGTTCAATAAATAAGGTTTTGGAATAGAAGAAAATGAGAAAACTAAAGGTATATAGAAAGGAAGAGAGTAATGCTACTTTGTTTTTTTTAGTTATTTGAAAGGAGATTAGATAGATGAAAACGACGATACTAGAAAGGATAAGGATGTTAGCAAAATGGATATAAGAGATGTTTGGAGTTACTTTAAAAAAGAAGGATAAAAGGTAGATAAATAATGGTGGGTGAGCAAGAAAAAAGTCTTTATAAGGAACCCTCCCTTGATTTATTAATTTCGCATCATAAAGATATCCGCTTTCATCATAGGGGTCTAGGCTGTCTGGCAAGGAAGAAATACCGGTGGATCTAAAGATTATGCTAAATATGAGAAACAGGAGGATTACAGCAATGTGTTTTTTGGTTGTTTTGTGTATTAGTTGCATAGATAGATGATATCAGAAATTTTGGATAAAAAAAAGCGATTGGTCCGAAGATCAATCGCTTCCGTTATCTTTTGCTATCAGAGCCGGGAGCTTTTTAACTCCCCAAAGAACTTCTTCGAAGTTCTCCGGCTTCTGAAATTCAGCATTAATAACGTTATCCCAGGCCCTATAAGAGTAATAGTTACCCTTATAAAGAAAGGAAAACAATCCTGGGTTTCCATCACCAACTACATAGTTCCGTCTCACGTAGTCAGCGAAATCGACATAGGTCTTTCCCTTCCAAGTGAGATCTTGGAACCAGTAAAATTTCTCATTGAGCATACCTATACTGGTCCCGTCTATCCCACAGAAGGGACGATAGTCGATCTCTTTAACATACGTCCAGCTCCAGCTATCCCCGGATCTGGGGAAGAGGAGGTAGATCCAACCGTTGGGGAATTCTACTCCCCAAACGAGAATAGAGCCTTCGTCATCGTAATGGCCCCATACTTCCTCGTTTGGCCCAACGAAGATGGTAATCTCTCCATTGGCCCCAACGGCTTTTTTACTGAGGAACTCCTGGAAGCCTGATTGGGCTTTGACTTCCAGGGTGTGTAGTCGGATCTTAATGCCGGCTACTTCTATCTGCCTCGTCTCCGGAAGACTTGGCCTGGCGGTCTCCTCTTCATTCTTTCTCTTCTCTTCTTCTATTTTTTTCTTTTCTTTGGCCGTAAGGATTGTGGCCTCCCGCCTTGTCTTAAGATAAGGACCTAACACACCGGCATAGACCGCCGTGGTAATGACCAAAACAACTACAACAGCCGCAATCAATCTTACCATTGAATCCTTTGTAGACAATAAGATCGCGACTGCTAGAAATCCCAAAACTACTACATACAGCCATAGCCCCGTAGTGCTTAAAATTCCCAACAAGGTCAAAGAGGTCAAAAATACCACGAGACTTAAAACCAATTTTCCGATCCTCATTTTTTATTCACCTCTGAGTAGGTGTTTGATCCCTTCTAAAACACCACTTATTTTGCTCACTGCCGCTTCTCCAGATTTCTTAGATGCTATTATTTTTTCTACCCCTTTCCTTCTTGCCTCTTCTTGAGCTTCAGTGGCTGCGACGATGGCTGGTGAGAGCGTTATTCTCTGTAACTCAGTCCTTATCAAAAATCCCCAATCGTTATAGATGCTGCCTGCTTCCACAGAGTTAAGTTTTTTATTCACTTTATTCTGTATTTCGAGCAGCTTTTCCGAACTGATCTTACCCTCAACCATCATAGTCTCGAGTAAATAATCAGCCATTACTGCTCGATAAGCAGCGTCAGTCCTTCCCTTTATTAAATTGAGTCTATTTTTATATTCTATGTTAACTGACGCTTTTGTCATACAGGCTATTCCTGTGTGGTGGGGATTTTTCCAATATTCATTCTCATCAGTATCTACTTCTTGTGCAACATTGTTAGTCATTGCTACTCTGAGAGGAATTTTGATATGCAGGAGATAATCTACGATTACCTGAAAAGGATCACTGGTCAAGACTGTTATATTTGGGGGATCCAGATCCTCGACCATTAAGTTGAGGGTTGCTACCTTCACAAAGAGGCCCTTTATTACAAAATGCAGGCCTTTCCCCAACATAAAGACTTTTCCGGTTACGATATTCCGCCACGATTGTGCAGTTTTTGGCAGAACATCTACTTTCCCTTCCTTTATAAAGAAGCTAACGACCGCAATTGCCGCAAACACAGATGTGGTGATTAAGAGAACTAACATTTTTACCCTCCTTTAGATATTAGATATTTCTTTGTACTATCTAAAACCGACACCCATTTATACCATATTTCCCCCAAAAAATCAAGTTTTTTTAGCACTTTTACTCTTTACAATAAGACAAAAATCAGGGAAATTAAGATCTTCTAGAGAAAGAGAGCTTGCGAAAGCAAGCTTTTTTATGTTATTTTGGTATCAATGTTAGACGAAATTTTAAAAAATCTTAATAAAGATCAAATAAAAGTAGTAAAGTCCGTTTCCGGACCTATTTTAGTTTTAGCAGGACCAGGATCAGGAAAGACCCTTACCCTTACTTATAGAATTGCTTATCTTATGGCAGAAAAGAGAGTATCACCGCGAAATATTTTGGCGGTTACTTTTACAAATAGAGCTGCAGAAGAGATGCGAGGAAGAGTTGAGAAGCTACTTAAGAGTAGTAAATCTAAAACTATATTAGATAAGATTCAAAAAAGAGCGATTTCTAATGTGATTAGCCCGTATAACGGGCTAAATAATAATGTAGGGATCCCATTTATTGGGACATTTCATGCTTTGTGTGTCAGAGTTTTAAGAAGAGATATTGGAGTATTAAAAAGAAAGCAGAATTTTGTAATTTATGATGGGGCTGACAGCCTTTCTTGTGTCAAGCAAGCTATGAGAGAACTAGAACTTTCTTTTAAGGAATTTAACCCTCGTGCGATTTTTTCTTTTATTTCTTCTGCAAAAAACGAGCTTATTTGGCCAGATAGTTTTCGAAGACAAGCAGAGAATTATTTTCAAGAAATAGCAGGACAAGTTTATGAGAGGTATCAAAACATTTTAGAAAAGGCTAATGCCTTAGATTTTGATGATTTACTTATGTTCTGTGTAAAGCTTTTTCAGGAAGAAAAGCGCATTCTAGGAAGCTACCAAGATCGTTTTCAATATATTTTGGTTGATGAGTATCAGGATACAAATAAAGTGCAATACGTGCTTTCTCATCTTTTAGCAGAAAAGCATCAAAATATTTTTTGCATTGGTGATGATGCCCAGGCAATTTATAGGTTTCGCGGAGCAGATATTCGCAATATTTTGGAATTTGAACATGATTATAAAGATGCCAAAGTATTTAAGTTAGAACGAAATTACCGCTCAACGCAGAGTATTTTGGATCTCGCATCGGAAGTTATTAATCAGAATACAGCGCAAAAGCATAAGGAGCTTTGGACAGAAAATATTCGTGGTGAGAAGCCATATGTTTATGAAGCAAGAGATGAGGAGGATGAGGGGGAGTTTGTTGTAAGAGAAATAGAATCACGAATCACGAATCACGAATCACGGATGCTTCAGGGGCATCGTTCTAGGGATTCCGCAGAAAAACACCACGTCAATTACAAAGACTTCGTAGTACTTTATAGAACCAATAAGCAATCAAGGGCTATTGAAGAGACTTTTATAAGACATAATATTCCATATAGAATTGTTGGGGGTGTGAGGTTCTATGAGAGAAAGGAAATTAAAGACATTTTGGCATATTTGCGGCTTGTGCAGGATCCGAGTGATTTGACGTCTTTTACAAGGGTTGTAAATACCCCTCCCAGGGGAATTGGTAATAAAACCCTAGGCCTGGTTGAAAGAATATCTTCTGATACTGGTAAAAGTTTGT
>PFNU01000049.1 GCA_002792135.1 bacterium (Candidatus Torokbacteria) CG_4_10_14_0_2_um_filter_35_8
GAATACATTTAACTCTTAATGGTCTTACTCCTGAAGAAAAGCTAAAAAGTGTAACCCTTGACTGTTAACTATACAGGTTATTGACAAACCATCAAATATGTGTTATTGTTCTCTGCTACGCTGAATACAGATTGTTCCTTAAAAAAGCTTAGAAGACCTTAAGTTTTTAGTGTAGTGGAGAAATACAGAATAGGGTTTATTTTACAATCTCACTAACTATTTAAGGATAAATATTTTTCAGTTAGGATAAAATTCCTCCTTTTTGGTTAATACTGCCTTTAAAGATGATAATCACTTGAAATTGTCGTTTTTAAAGGCAGTATTACCTACCTCCTTTTTGACTCGTTTTCGTTTTGTTTGAAAGAGGACTATGTCGCCCTGAATCTTCTAGGTAAGTAGGATAAATCTATTTACTGTTCTACTTGCTAGAAGATGTTTAAGGGGCGGCAAAAAAAGGAGGAAAAAAAATGATTTTTCTTATTTCGAACAACCCCAAAAACCTAGCCGGCGCGCTTGCTGGCCAACGTTCCGCCACTATCGAGGCGGAATACGGTGACGAGGTCGTGGAAGGGTCTATCATTACGATGGCCCACCATGGATCTCGTGCCGGGCAGCCTGCCCCCTGCAGCTATCCTAATGGCTGCGGAAAGGGAGTTGAGGTAGTGGGACTTTCCCACGTTGACCTCGACACTATCGGTGGCTGCGCGGCTATTCTTAACCGTAAGCCCGAGGCCCCCACCTTCTGGGAGCTAGCAGAGTTTGTGGATCTCAATGGTCCACATAAGCTAGCGCAGGCCGGTGCCTCCAAGGAGGACATCCGCCGACTCTATGCCTACTGGGCATGGTCGGAAAAAAACCGGGTGTTCCCTCCCCGTGACGGCTCAGTACTCGATATCACCGATAAGGTGATGGAGAGTATTAGAGTCATCGAGCAGCTCCTCAGCGGAAACGAGGAACTGCTCCAACGAGGCGATGAGTTCAAGGCGGCGAGCGAAAGGCTCAACGCCGAGAGCTTCATCGAGGCAATCGGTGGCGTGGCGGTTAGGGTCGCCGGCGCATTTGCCAACCATCTCTATAACCTCCCCACCGGGGAGGTATGCGAGGCAGTCGTAGGATACGACACTCGCATAGGAGCAATTAGGATATCTTTTGAGAGTATTCCGGAAGGAATATCTGCTCGAGAGATTGTCCAGTCGCTCTGGGGTGGATTAGCTGGCGGCCACGCGGGCATCGCAGGCAGCCCCAGAAACCAGCGCATGGCGCTGGATGACCTGGTGGCAGCCCGAGATGCCACCGTTGCGGCACTGGAAACCGCCAAATAGTAGTTTGTAAAAGGGTTTATATTAACAATTGAGAGGCAGGTTGCGTGTTTTTTGACACCACCTGCCTCTTATTCTTTTCTATAAACCTTATTATCACTAAATTGAAAATCTCTAATAGTCTCTCATCTTTTTTTATCTACTAGTGCCGTATTATTTAAATTCTAATGTAATTTAGGCAGTCATCTCGTCTTTATCAAATCCGGGTAATGTCAAAATTATAAAAACGATACTAGAGCACTCTACATCAGCTGCAAGGCCATACTTCTCCGCCCAAGGCGGATCAGTATGACATATAAACCATCTATCTATCCAAGAGGATAATCTTGATAAGTAGTTTCTGAGCCTTTTTCAGCCATTAGATAGCTAGATATTATTACATCTTTTTTCTGCTCTCTACTAAGTTCTGCACCTAGATAAGATCCAATCATAAAACTAAAAAGTGTCGACCAGCGGCCCATTATAATTCTTACTTTCTTAGCTTCTGGATTAGTTTTAAGAATTTCAAGACCAGCTTTTACTTGTTCAATTAACTTTTCCTGAATTTTTACAATATGTCCTTCTTTAGTCGTATTAAACTTGGGGTCTGTGTTAATCCATCCTTCAACACCGATTTCTGCTGCAAGATTATTAACCCCAAGATCTCCTTGGGAACTTCTTATTTTATAGCCTTGTTCTAAAAAGTCATTCCTCAGAGTATAAGGATCTGATAATCCAACCATTATATTCACATAGCCATTTTCATCTATACGAGGATTCTTTAAATTAATTTCTAAAACATAGGAATCCGGGATGCCTTCAATCGGAAGACCTACTTCTCCAGCTTCCTTAGGAAGACTTGCTTTAATTCTCTCATAAATTTTCCCAAACTTACAGGGAAAACGTTCGACAAGCTTACTAAAAACCTTATTATCATCATAAAGCATAGAATTTTGCCAGTGATTTTCCATTTCAAAAGCAGAATAAGAATCAAGTAGCTTATTTAGAGTTTTGTTTGCAGTCTCTTCGTCAATTCTCTCGTCAGCACAGAACCTAAGAACAGAAATCAAAAATTTATCATAAGAAAAACCTTCTTAATGTGCTTCTTTATAAGTATCTGATTCTAAAATACTAATCAAGCAAGAGCTAAAAAGATCTTTTTCAACTATTCCTTGGCTAACTTCTTCGTGCATTTTATCGATCAAATAACGGTCAACCTTGGCTGGAAGATAAGCAAATTTAAAAGAAGCTTGCCTAGGATCCATCCAACTAGGAATGGGGAAGTTTTGTCTAGTAGTATCAGGGGTTTCATTATATACTCGTGAAATAGCTTTATCACTTCTGCTAATCATCTTAAGAATCTGTATCTTGCACTCTGGATCCATTCTAGTAACAAAGTCTTGATTTAGATCTTCAAGCGCATTTAGCACTCCTTGAATATTTTCAAATTTTAATGAGTTATCCAAGACTTCTCTTGCCCTCTTGCGCCGAAACTGGGTAATCTCTTTTGGTTCGTTATACTCTTGATTATCATGAGTATCAAGTAGCCGCTCATAAATTTCATCTGCTTTTAGCTCTCCACTTAATGATTCCTTAAATGCTTTATAAAGCTCAAAATCACTTTCATAAATTCTAACCTTTTCTCCGTCCTTATCGGTATAAAGCGGAACTTTCAACTCAATATAGCTTTCTGGAGATCTATACTTTGTTCTTATGGTCTCTTTTGGAGTAATTTCATAATTTTTAATTCTCAAAAGATCCGCAACTGACTTTGCTGCTTCTTCAAACTCTTCAGGAGTATCATAGCGTTCATACTCAAACATATCCTGGATAATTGCAAGTACTTCTCTATAATCCAGTTGGGTTCCTTCTGGGCCCGAAGCGACTATTCCTTTATGGCCTCCGAAAAGGCTCTGTTCTAATTCAATTGTAGGCTTTTTTCCATACCAATTTTCATATCTATTTAGGCGCTTGGCAAGTGTAAGTAAATTTCTTTCCCTCCCTTCTTCACTTACTGAAGTGATAAGTACTTTAGGTCCAAAATCAGTATCAGGTCTATCAATATCTTCTTCGTCAGTCAAAATAACTACAAAATCTGAGGAAAAATCTTTTCCTCTTAAAATCCCTGCAATTTTACCAGGTGCTCCGGTAAGAAGCTCTAATTTTCCCCCTCTCAAGTCAACATAAGCTATATTATACCCTAACCTTGTGGAAATAGTTCTTAGATATTTTTTATCCTCTAATCTTTTTCTTAATTCTCTTTCTAATTCTCCTTGTAAGTCTTGTTCTTCTTGAACCGCCTTTTCATACTTGAAGAGAAAATCTGGATCTTTTTGTGATTCTAACTCAATTACAGCCTCGGAAAACTTAGAAGAGCCTTCTATTGGTCTACCTAATGCGGATGCTTCGCCTCTTGCTAATGCTAAATTAAGAATGGTAAACACCTCTTTGATAAATCGTTTTCTTTCTTTTTTATGTGCATCAATATTTAGCTTTCCTTCTTCTGTGATAAAACCTTCATCAAATATTCTTTTTTTACGATAAAAGATGTAAGCCGGCTTAACGCCTTCCCAATCAACAAACATAA
>PFNU01000052.1 GCA_002792135.1 bacterium (Candidatus Torokbacteria) CG_4_10_14_0_2_um_filter_35_8
AGGAAATTTAGGTTTTAGTATTAAATTACAAAATGAGATAAGTATCTCTAATCCTGATGATAAAAATTTCTCTTTTGATATTAAAGTTTATGCAGAATCTGAGGATCTTCCCCAAAGACAAGGAAGTAATCCTGTGAGGATAAAGATAAATTCTTCTTTAGAGATTTCAGGATATGCGACTAAGATTTCTTCGGGCGGTGGATTTGATACTTACACTATTCATTGGGTAATATCTTCTGGTACAAATGATTTAAAAAAAGCAAAGGTAAAAGCTACTGTTCCTAATAATGTAGATTTTGCTGGGGGTGCGTCGGCAACTTTAGGTGACGGAAAGCCGGCTTATGTTTCCTCGGTAAGGCAGGTTATTTGGAATATAGGTACTATCCCTGCGAATTCTGGGAAAGAAGAAAGGGCTTGTATTGGTAAATTTAATGTAAAGGTTGTCTCTGGTTTTACTGAGACGTTAATTCTTAATACAGAAGTAGTAGGAGAGGATAATTTTACAAGTGCTGATTTTAAGAAAAAGATTAATCAGATAACAACAGGTTCTTAAATTTTATTTTTTAATTTTTTTACAAAACAAGAGAGTTTGAAGGAGTGCTAAATAATGGTGGTAACGGGAAAGAACCAAAAAAAACGCAGAAAACTTCTGAATGAAGAGGAGGAAGACCAAATAGTAGAAAAGACAGCTGAACAATTTGAAAAAGCTACTCCAGAACAAATTAAAAAATGGGAATAAGAAGCAGATGAATTATTAGCTTCGATAGAAGATGAAAAGAAGGGAGGAATAATACCAGAAGAAATAAAAAAGAGACTTCCTACGATGACTCGAGAAGCATTAATAAAATGGTTAGAAGAAAGGAAAAAAAGAGAAAGGGGAGAATAAGAAGCTTTATTATCAAGAAAAGTAGTCTCTCTAGTAGTTTGAAAGAGATAGTATAGTATTATGATGAAGGCAAGATCTCAAAAATCTTGCCTTTGTTGTTATTAAAGATTACCATTATTAAAGTTACGCTTTCCTTAATATACATTTTCTTAATACAGATAACTCTCTAAAATGAAATTTATCCTTAAAAAAATAAATAAGAGAAATAAAGCAAGGTGTGGCAAGCTTGCTACTCCTCATGGTAGAATTCAGACTCCATTTTTCATGCCCATTGCCACAAAAGCAACAGTAAAGACATTATCTTCAGAAGATTTAGAAGATATAAATGCTCAAATTATTTTAAGTAACACTTACCATCTTTATTTGAGACCCGGTTTAAAAGTTTTAAAAGAGGCAAAAGGACTTCACAATTTTATGAATTGGGAAAAACCGATTCTTACAGATAGTGGTGGTTTTCAGGTTTTTAGTCTTGCGAAGATCAATAAAGTTTCAGATGAAGGAGTAGGATTTTCCTCTCACATTGATGGTCAGTACCATTTCTTAACTCCTGAAAAGGTAATTCAAATTCAAAATGTAATAGGATCTGATATTGCCATGTGTCTTGATGAATGCGTGAAACTGCCTGCAACTTATAATTATATTAAAGAATCTATCGAAAGGACTACGAATTGGGCATATCGCTCCCTGAAAGAAAAAGCAAAATTAGGAAATAAAAATCAAGCACTTTTTGGAATAGTGCAAGGCGGAGTTTATAAAAGATTGAGAGAAAGATCAGCAAAAGAAATTATGGATTTAGATTTTGAAGGCTACGCTATCGGCGGGCTTTCGGTTGGTGAGTCACGGTCTCAAATGTACAAAGTCTTAGATTATACAGCACCCTTGCTTCCCGAAAATAAGCCAAGATATCTTATGGGAGTTGGTACCCCGGATAATATTGTTGAAGCAGTAAAAAGGGGAATTGATATGTTTGATTGTGTTTTACCAACAAGAAACGCTCGACATGGCATGCTTTATGTGTTTTCCGAAGATTTTGCAAAAAATAGAAAGAAGGATATTTTTAATTTTAAGAAGTTTTATAAAATTGTTAGGATTGGTAATAAAAAATACAAGACTGATTTTACTTCTTTAGATTCAACTTGCGATTGCATAACTTGCAAAAACTACACCAAAGCATATTTAAGGCATTTGTTTTCTGTGGATGAACTTCTTGCATTGAGGCTTGCAACAATTCATAATTTGAGGTTTTATTTGAGGCTTATGGAAAGGATTAGAGAAACAATTTAAAAGGTCTTTTACAAAAGAGAATTTTTCGTATAGAATTAAGGCAGATAGTGACTTATTTTATTTTTTGGGTTCAAAAACTATGTCAGAGTACCAAGAGTATAAATTACCTAGAGAAAGCAAAGTAGGGAAAGGTGAAAATATACAGGGAGAAGAACAAATGGAGATAAGTAAAGTATCAGAAAAAGAAGAAGAATTGGAGTTTACCCCTGGATCAGTTGACAGTATATTAAAGAAACTAAGAACAGGAGAACAAATAACTTCAAAAGAGAATTTAGTATTACAAGAATGGTGGGAGCTAGAGGGTAAATTATACGCCAACGATAAGTTCAATGAGATAACAGGCAGTATAGGTGAGAGAGTTGTAGGTGAAGTAGATTTTTCTATAGACTCTTTTCTACGAGGGCAGGAACAGAATCCGAAAACTAAACAAAACATTATAGAACATGTAGAAAATCTGGATATTGCGATTTTAGATGAAATTAGAAAGACACTTGTCGAAGAGGGAGTATTAAACGAGAGACAACAAGAACAGCTTACTGATCAAATGATTAAATATGCTATTGGAAAGTTTGTGGAAGAGGTAGAACTTCCAGCCAAAGAAGAGGTTAAAAAAATAAAACAAGCAGGCAAGGACGATAAAGGAGTTGCTGAGACAGTGAAGAACATCCTCGCAAGCCCCGTATTTCGAACAGGGTTAGCTGCAAGTGGTGGTATTATATTAGGTACATTAGCGGCGGAGGTCAGAGAAAAAAAGCCAGGTGTAGCGGAGGCTAGCGAGCAAGAAGAATGGAAGCAAAAAGTAGAGATTAATGGAAATGAAGTAATAATTAAAACTGGAAACAAAAAAGAAGCTGAAGAAATATTATATATGCTTGTTCGTGACTATTTGGATAATAAATTTGGTGACGAGCTTACAAAAGCTGAAAAAGCTAACTATGCTGGGAGCGTTGTTGCATCGAACAGTTTTTATATATCGGAGGGTTCAAAAGAAGGAGAAATTGTACTTAATATTTATTGGCCGGGAAAAGTGGAAGATGTTGAGCGGATTCTAAAAATAATAGAAAAAGCAGAGAGACAAATTTTCGGAAAGGTTGAAGAAGAACAAAAACCTAAAGCTCAAACTGTAACCACAAAGGAAATGCAAAAACAGTACAAAGAGATGAATGATTATGTTGAAGGGTTAAAGGATAATTTAGTACAGCTAGAAGCACGAGAACATCTGATCGGTAGATATTACGTTGATAAAGAAAATATGAGATTAATTGTTTTTCCTGAGCCAGACGAGAATACTAAGAGAAGATTAAAACACGATAAGTACGCTATGTTATCGGTATTTGATATTCTGGTGAATATGAATATAGAAGAACTAAAAAAACAAGAAACACTTGGGAAAGGTATTGATATCGGGCCACCTGTAGTTGATAATGCAGCTTATAATGAAGGAAGAGGGTACGCAGTTTATTCTCTAGTGGAGAAAGAACAATAATATTTAAATCTTATAGTTATAATCTATGTTTAATAATAGCCCGCAAATCTTCGACAAAATAATATCTTTATGTAAACGCCGCGGCTTTATATTTGCCTCATCAGAAATCTATGGAGGATTTGCTGCAATTTATGACTATGGTCCTTATGGAGTAGAACTTGCCAATGCAGTAAAGCGCGAGTGGTGGAAATCTATGGTGCAGTATCGCGAAGATATTGTAGGACTTGATTCTGCTATTTTTATGCATCCAAAAGTATGGGAAGCATCAGG
>PFNU01000053.1 GCA_002792135.1 bacterium (Candidatus Torokbacteria) CG_4_10_14_0_2_um_filter_35_8
ATTTTATTAGACCTAACCTGTAAAACATCAATATGCCCGCTTATTCCCATATCCAAGTTTTTCTCCCAGAGCCAGACCGGCACTTCGCAAGCAATAGTTGCAGAATCATTAATAAGCATAAAATTTTCAACCGCGGTGTGCCTTTCAGAATTACTTCTACAAGATTTCAAGGCAAGGTCAGCTAACCGGCAGGCATTGTTATATCTACTTTCTTTTTTAGTACTGACTTCAATCTTTGTCTGGGAGCACCTGTTTTCAATATCATCAAAAAATTCAGGGCATCCTCTCTTAAAATCTTTTATGTATTTTATCAAAGAAAGAAGTCCATTATCACTGCAAAGTATCTCTAATTTGGGCTTGTGATACTTAAAATTATAAGCTAAGTCATTATGCTTAAAAGTCTTACTGACTAAAATTTCTTTTCCATAATTTTTTAATACCCTTGGTCGAGCTTTGTAATAAGTGCAAATATCTCTGAATTCTTTTAACCATTGACTGACAGAACTTTTAGAAATCTTAACTTTAAATCTCCTGTTGGTGAGTTTGGCAGATCTTTCCAAAGTATTACCGAGATTATAATAACTAACAGCACTGACAATAACTTTTGGACCGTAAGTTTTGTGAAGAAGTTTACTGTCAATAAATCCTTTTTTGCAATTTTTGCAATAATAAAATTGTCTAAAACCGAATTTAGTTTTTCTTTTGCCTTTTTTGATTATATCTGAACTTCCACAATTTAAACATTTTATCATAGACATATCTGTTTTTTTTAATTACTTTTAATTATCGAGGTTCAACCTCGATAGGGCTACCTTTTCTTCAATGTTTTAATTGTTTCCCCTTTTAAAGTATAACAAAACAGAAACAACAGTCAAAACACTTAGCAAAATCAGAGTTTGACTCTTCTTCCCTACCAAAAGTATAATGAACTTAAGAAGGAATTTTATCATATTGAATAAAACTACCTCATGCAACTTCCCCGCTTTATTAAAAACATCATCAAAAAAATCAATGACGCAGGTTTTGAAGCCTACACTGTAGGCGGTGCGGTAAAAAATTACCTTTCCGGAGAAGATCTATCAAGATTAGATAATTGGGATCTTACCACATCTGCAACTCCAGAAGAGCTTCTTAAAATCTTTCCTAAAGGCCGCTACGAAAACAAGTTTGGAACTGTTATTGTGCCTTATAAAAAGAAAGGTGCAAAAAAACCAATGGATATTGAAATTACAACCTACAGAACCGAGGCTACATATTCAGATAAACGTCATCCTGATAAAGTCGGTTTCACAAAGAACTTAAAAGAAGACTTAAAAAGACGCGATTTTACTATCAATGCCATAGTTTGGGATGGTAAGAAATTGGTTGATCTTTTTTCTGGACAAGAAGATTTTAGAAATAGAATTATCAAAGCAGTAGGAAATCCAGACGAAAGATTCAGAGAAGATGCTTTAAGAATGCTGAGAGCTATCCGTTTTGCTACCACATATCAATTTATAATCGAAAATGCTACTTACAAATCTATCAAAAAGAATGCTAAGCTACTCCAAAGGATTTCTAAAGAAAGAATTCGCGACGAATTTATGAAGATCATAGCATCAGATGCGCCAGCTCAAGGTATGCTTTATCTTCATGATACCGGACTTTTAGAATACATTATTCCAGAATTAAAAGAGGGGATAGGAATCACTCAAAACTGGCATCATATTTATACTATTTTCCAACACTGTATTTTGTCGCTTGCCTACTGTCCTTCATCCGACTCTTTAGTGCGTCTTGCTACATTTCTTCATGATATTTCCAAACCAGAAACAAAAGTGGACCTTGGAAAAAGATCTACTTTTCATGGCCACCAAACTGTCGGCGCTAAAAAAGTTAATAAGATAATGGAGGATCTGAAATTTTCCAACAAAGAAATTTATAAAGTAACCCATCTCATTAAACATCATATGTTCTACTACAATATCGGAGAAATCACAGATAGAGGAGTAAGAAGGCTTTTATCTAGAGTAGGAAAAGAAAACATGGCAGATCTTATAGATTTAAGAGTAGCTGACAGAATAGGATCAGGATGCCCAAAAGCAAAACCTTATAAACTAATTGATCTTGAGAGAAGAATAGTAGAAGCCCAAAGGCAGCCTTTGTCAGTAAAAATGCTCAAAGTAGATGGCTATGATGTTATGAATATCCTAAAAATAAAACCTGGCCCAAAAGTAGGCAAGGTTTTAAATCAACTTTTAGAAGAAGTCTTGGATGATCCAAAAAGGAATAGGAAAAGATATTTGAAAAAAAGAATTAAAGAAATGGGTAAAACCCTGGATTAATCATTACAAACAATTATATTTAGTCCAAACACAATTAAGCAGCTTCTGTTAAACTCTCAAGTGCTGCACGCATTCTCTTTAATTCTTGCTCGATAGTAGCTTTAAGAGGACTTTCTTCTGTAACATCGTGAAGTGCTTCTGTTAAATTTTTAGTTGACGTCTCAAGAGCCGTTCTAGCTATCTCAGCCCTTCTACTCTCTTTATTAACCTCTCTTTTAAGCCTTACTTCTTCTTCTGTACGAGAAGAAATAAGACCGTAAAATCTTTCTTTAGGGTCCTCACTTCCTATCCACTTTTTCTTCATATTTGCCTTATTAACATACATTCTAGAATCAGCTTCTCTATAGGCTCCTCCTTTTACTAATTCCAGAGAACTCAAATATGATTTCCCCTCTATCTCTTTTTCTGTTAAATTTGTTATTCCTTCCCAGAGAGTTGCTCCTCCACCGGCAATAGTTGAGAACATTTTAAAGCCTTCAGGTGTTTCTACACCTTCCCCATATATTTCTCTAATACGTTCTTTGATAAGAGGATTTTCAAAATTTACTAAGTCACTTATATCTAAACTTTCAACTGCCTCTTGATATCTTTTTATTACATAATCTACTGTAGAATTATCTCCAAGTTTTTCCACTGGGGCTGATAGATCAAAGTCAGCGGTTA
The DNA here is from genome assembly GCA_002792135.1 of bacterium (Candidatus Torokbacteria) CG_4_10_14_0_2_um_filter_35_8. Lineage (GTDB taxonomy): Bacteria > Patescibacteriota. Next base: position 2,988 of record PFNU01000053.1, read on the forward strand.
AAACTATTGTAAATTCATCTCCACCTACAGCAGCAGGGATAATTTCTTTTATTCCTGTTTCTTTTTTAATATCTTCAGTAAGCTCACTATCACTAAAAATCTTAAATACTCTACCTAAATAAATATCCCCCTTGGCGTGATCTTTAGGTATATCATTTATTTGTTTTAAAATATTCAGATCAAGCATCAAGCAGGCTACTTTTTTAAAATCCTCTGTCTCGGGTGAATTAGAAAAAAGACGATCTAGCTCTTGAACAACGACAAATTCTGTAAGGTCTTTACTGGGTAAAGTCCCTCCAAAACGGTTATCTGCCCAATCTAAATTTTTCATTATCTGTTCTACCAAATATCGTTCTCCAATATCTTCAGCTGATTTCATTGCTTCTTTTGCTATTTCCCGCCAAAGCGTTTCTATTCTCGCCCTTGATTTTTCAGGAAGTCTTTCGATTATCCTCCTAAGGTTACCTGGAAAAGGTATTGGTTCCTCTTCTAAGGCTTCTTCTCCTTCTTTAATTTCCTCTGCTCGTTGCTTTTCTACCTCTTCTTGCTTCCTTGTTCTAATTATCTCTACAATCTTCTTTATAAATTCTTCAGATTCCTCGGGTGTCTCTTTCCTTGGCTGTTCCTCTAAGTGCTTTCCTTCGCTTCCTAATGATTTTTCACTAAAAAAGGTTTCCCCACTTAACATAATAACTTAGTTAAATATCTTAAAAATACTTTACCTAAATTTATTTTAACATTT
>PFNU01000100.1:0-11763 GCA_002792135.1 bacterium (Candidatus Torokbacteria) CG_4_10_14_0_2_um_filter_35_8
GTTGCAAAATCCCTAATATCCTAATTTCCTAATAACCTAACTTTGAACTTTGCATTTTTAATTTTTAATTAATAAATCCTAATAGCCCAATCTCCCAATATCCTAATATCCTAACTTCCTAACCTTCCTAATGTACTATTATATCGTTGACAAAACAAAGATTAAATCACGGAATATAGAAAGGCTGTATAATGCCATAAGTTCTCGAATTGCCAAATTAAACATTAGTGGAGAATTTGCAGAAACTTCTCCTATAAGAGATATTCCCCGAGTAGTAGAACTAGGACTTGAAAAACAGATAACCACTATGATAATCATAGGTATAGATCAATCATTTTATAAAGCACTACAAATGCTCGCAGACAAGGACATAGTTATAGGTTTTATTCCGCTTTCTAAAGACAGCAAGATAGCTAAGATACTAGGCATAGAAGATCCTTTTTCTGCCTGTGATACTATTGCTGCTCGAAAAACAGAAGAAGTAGATCTCGGAAAAGCAAATGATAAATTTTTTTTCTCTTCTCTTGCAATAGGGTTTGGAAACAATCTATTTAAAGAAGTAGGAAGTTTTTTTAATATCAAAGGTACTTTAGCAACTATTTCACGAGGCTTAACTTATAAATCTTTTCCTGTGGTCTTTGAATGTGACGATAGTTTTAAAATAGAAACTTCTTGCTTTTCTGCATCAATAATAAACTGCCCCAAAGAGAATATCCTTAAAACACCTCCTCTAAATCTCCAAGAAGGCTTTGATAAGACACAGAATATATTAAGCCCCAAAGACGGATACCTCAACCTCCTAATCATTCCAAACCTTACTAAAAGACAAAGAATAAAATTTAGTAATATTATTTTAAAAGGAGAATTAGAGAAATTCCCTCCCATTTTTTCTCTTTTTAAAGCAAAAAAAATTGCAATTAATACCCGAAAACCAAAGCCTGTATTCGCTGACGGCATCAAAATAGGAAAGACACCTCTGGAAGTCAAAATAGCAGATGAAAAATTGAGAGTTGTGGTGGGAAAAAATAGGAGTTTTTGACGTATGGAATCAGGAATTAGGAATCAAGAATCATGAATATTAGGGATTAGGTGATAGGGATTAGGGAATAGGTTGGGAATAGGTTGTAGAAAAGTTACCACCTACCTCCTACAACCTTCAGCCTCAGGCTGATCCTTCGTAGCCCGCAGGCGAAGGAGGAAACACCTAGATTATTTTTAATTTTGAATTTACTAATGAAACTAATCAATCTTTCTAAAGAATTAAATATTGATATCAAAAAACTTGAAGAGGTTATTACAGACCTTAATTTGCTAATGGATAAAAAAAAGGCGAGGGTTTCAAGAAAAACCGCTGATGCCGTAAAGGAATATCTCATTCTTCGAAAAGAGAAAAAAGAAGAAGAAAAGAAAGAAAAGAAACCAATCTTCATTCCAGATACTATTACAGTGAAAGGTCTTGCCGAAGCTATGGAAGTACCTGGAGCAGAAGTTATCAAAGAGTTAATTAAAAATGGGATTTATGCAACTATTAATCAGGAGCTTGATAGAGAGATAGCAACAATCATTGCGGAAGACTTGGGTCTTAAAGTGTCGACACAAAAAAGAAAAGAAATAAAAAAGAAGAGGCAAGTGCCATCCTCGACCACTATGAAAAAAGAAAAAAGACCTCCTGTCGTTTGCATCATGGGCCATGTAGATCATGGCAAAACTACTCTTCTAGATACTATTCGAAAGAGCCATCTTACTGAAAAAGAACCAGGTGAAATTACCCAGCACATCAATGGCTATCAAATTACATGGGGCAAGAAAAGACAAAAAGCTACTTTTATTGATACACCAGGGCATGAAGCTTTTTTTTCTATGAGAGAAAGGGGCGCAAAAGTAGGAGATATCGCAGTAATTGTAGTTGATGCAGCAGAAGGAGTAAAAGAGCAAACAAAAGAAGCAGTAACTCATGCAAAAAAAGTAGGGATACCAATTATCGTCGCTCTTAATAAAATAGATCTTCCCAATGCCCGTCCTAAGAAAGTAAAAAAGGAGTTACAAAAATTAGATCTTACACCTGAAGAATGGGGAGGACACACTCCAGTACTTTCTATTTCTGCAAAAACTGGACAAGGGATAGAAGATCTTCTAGAAATGATTTTCTTGGTTTCTGATACTGAAGAGCTTTATGCTGATAAAGAAGGACCTTCGCAAGGTTTTATCTTGGAATCTCACCTAGATAAAGGTCTAGGTCCTGTTGTCAAGGTAATTATAAGGGAGGGGACATTAAGACTTAATGATCCTATTATAGCTTACGATGCTTTTGGTAAAGTAAAAACTCTCTTAAATTCCGATGGTGAAAAAATAGATAAAGCTCCACCTTCTACTCCAGTGATTATCTCAGGATTCAGTAAAGTACCTAAAGTAGGCTCTACTATTAAAGTAGTAGGAGATTTAAATAAAGCAAAAGACGAAGCTTCGAAAGCTGTTCAAAAAAGAAAACTAGAAGACAAGAAAACACGAGAAGTGGTCTCTAAAGACAAAGACAAAATTCCAACTTTTAATATTATTTTAAAAGCATCAAACGAGGGATCTTTAGACGCTTTAGTACAAGCATTAAAATCTATTCAGCATGAAGAAGTAAAATTAAAAATTCTTGCAAGGGGGATAGGTGATATTAACGGAAACGACATAAGGCTTTCTCAAAGCTTCTCTGCAATAATCTTTGGATTCCAAGTCAAAATAAGCCCTCAAGCAGAAAAATTAGCTAAGGCATTTCATATCAAAATTAAACTTTTTTCTGTTATCTACAAGCTTATTGAAGAAGTTAAAAAGGATTTCTCTTTACTTTTATCTCCAGAAATAAAAGAGACAGCCCTTGGTAAAGTAAAAGTACTTGCGATTTTTAAATCAGAAAAAGATTATATGATTGTTGGCGGCAAAGTTACTAAAGGAAACGTACAAAATAGGAAAAAAGCTCATATTTTAAGAAATAAAGAAAAAATAGGAGAGGGAAGAATAGTACAACTTCAGCAGGATAAAGAAGATGCAGAAAGCGTTAAAGAAGGATCTGAATGTGGTTTAAAAATAGAAACCGAAACTAAAATCTTACTCGAGGACGTAATAGAGATATATCAAGAAGAAATAATCGAAAGAAGCTTGTGAAATTAGGGATTAGGGAGTAGGTTGTAGGGATTAGAAAAAAGCTACTACCTATCCCCTAATCCCTATAACCTAACCCCTAAATCCATGAATGACAGGATAAAAAAAGTCAATTCTCTTATCAAAAGAGAGTTAGGAAAAATTATTCATAGTTACCTTCAAGAAGAAAACTTCAGTTTGGTTACTGTTACAAACGTCATTACCTCATCTGATCTTTACTATGCTGATATTTTTCTAAATATTTTTGATAAAAAAGAGGGGAAAAAATTACTAGATTTCCTCAAACGAAATATTTATCATATTCAAAAAGAATTAGACAAGAAATTAGTTTTAAAATACGTTCCTCAAATCAGATTTAAAATAGATAAAACTCAGGATTTTGTTGACCGAATTGAAAACTTAATCGAAAAAGCTAAGGAAAAATAACAAGAGTCGGGAACCGGGAGTCCGCCCCAGGCGGATGAATCAGGAATCATGAATCACGAATTTAGGGATTAGGGGGTAGGGAGTAGGTTGTAGGATTAAGTTCTCCTAGTTCTTAAATAGCCCAATACTCTATTGACAACAACCTCTATAATCTCCTATCATAGTCTTTAAGGGCTGGGTGTAATGAATCGAATCTGTAATTTAATCTTTCCTTTGGTGCAAATTTCCTATTTTTTTATTTCCAATTTTTTTGATTTTTGATTTTTGATTTTTAAACTTACTTCATGCTTGCTATTAGACTCTCAAGGCGAGGAAAAAGAAACAAAGCTTTTTTTCAAATTATAGTCCAAGAGAAAGAAAAATCACCAAAAGCTAAATTTATTGAAAAATTGGGCTACTTTAATCCTCATTCAAAAGAATTAAACCTTAATGAAGAAAGAGTAAAACACTGGCTTTCCTGTGGTGCAAAGCCTTCGGAGACAACACATAGGCTTTTAGCTAAGAAAGAACTTATTGCTCCCCTTCCTAAAAAGACCTTCTCTGTAAAGAAAAAAGTAAAAGAAGAGGAGAAAAGAAAAGAAGAGAAGAAAGAAGAGGAAAAAACAGAAGTTAAGCCTGAAGTCAAAAAAGCACAGAAAGAAGATATAAAAAAAGATAAAACTCAAAAGGAAGTAAAAGAGGCCAAGAAAGAAGAAGACAGAAAAGAAGTTCAAAAAGGGGCTAAAGAAAAAAAGAAAGAAAATCCTAAACTGCAAGAAATCAAGAAGAAGTAAGAGGATAGTAAAGCTTTAATAATTCGGTCAAGGCAAGGTCAGGGTAATTGTAATATATGTCAAGTGCCGTGCCGTGATATGGTATAAGAGACGTTCTATATCCCCCAACCCCTAACTCCTAAATTCCTGATCTTGATCTTTAAAGAATCCTAGCTTATAATGTAGATAGAAATGGAAACAGAGAAATAGATGGTTCCTCTTTGGCAAGCTTAGAGGTAGAAGTGCTTTTTAAGTGTCAAGACAATCTTGCAAATGTAAAGGTCGAGAAAGTACTGCCGTCTATTGGAATTGTTTATATAGTAGTAATTAAATATAAAACAGAATGGCTGATAAAAATCCTCAGGATCAAGAGTTTGTTGAGTATGTAGTAAAAGCTATTGTCAACAACCCTGACAAAGTTAAAACAGAGCGCCGCATTGATGAAATGGGTGTACTTATTACCTTAGAAGTTGATCCAGAAGATATGGGTCAGGTAATCGGAAGAAATGGACTAACCGCAAAGGCAATAAGAACTCTTCTCAGAGTAGTTGGTGCAAAAAATAATGCTCGCGTCAATCTCAAGATCAACGAGCCAGAAGGTTCTATGAGGCAAAGTAGACCATCAGAAAGTAGACCATCAGGAAGAGAAGATGCTCCCGTACCTGCAGGCGATGATAGCGACGTTGACGATCTTAACCTATAAAATCTCTCTTTTTAGATCAAATATCACTTTGGTCTTAAACTAAAAATCATGCTAGTATATAGCAGAAATTAGAGGAATGCTGTAGAACGCATGGTTTTTGGTTAGGATTTAGGATTTAGGATTTTACTTACACCGATGATGCGATTTGACATTCTTACAATTTTCCCGAATATCTTCAACTCTTATTTTGCAGAGAGCATTATTAAGCGTGCTCAAAAAAAAGATATCATTAAAATTAGAATTCATGATATTAGAAAACACGCAAAAGATAAGCACAAGACAACTGATGATACTTGCTATGGTGGAGGACCAGGAATGGTTATGAAAATTGAGCCAATTTATAATACTTTAAAATCTATTAAAAAAAAGAAAAAGAGCTTAACTATTCTCTTGTCACCTCAAGGACAGAAATTTAATCAAAAAAAAGCAAAACAACTCTCTAAGTATGAGCAATTAATTCTAATTTGTGGAAGATACGAAGGAGTTGACGAAAGAGTAAGGAAATATTTAATTAATGAAGAAATTTCAATCGGAGATTATGTTTTGACTGGTGGAGAAATCCCTGCGATGGTGATTTTGGATTCTGTAACCCGCTTAATTCCGGGCGTAGTAGGAAAGAAAGAATCTATAGAGTATGAGTCTTTCGAAAACAATCTTCTAGATTTCCCCCATTACACAAAACCAGAAAATTTTAAAGGCTGGAAAGTGCCAAAAATCCTTCTTTCTGGAGATCATGCAAAAGTAGAAGAATGGAGAAGAAGAAAAGCCTTAACAAATACTAAGAAAAAAAGAAAAGATTTGCTGCCAAAAAATTAAGTTATCCACAGGTTTGTATATTGACGTTCGGTTTTCGTTCGGCTACAATAAGCTTGAGAGTTTATTTTTCTAGTAAAAATATTCTAGTATCTAGAACTTGCTATTCTCTCAGCCCTGTAACCTCCCCTAGCCCCTCCTTTTAAAGGAGGGGAACACCACGTCTCATTTCTTTTAAGATACCCGCAGAGTCCTCGCTGTATTCTTATTACCTAATACCCTACAACCTTCAGCCCCAGGCTGATCCGTCCGCCTCAGGCGGAGCGGAAATTTCTAATGAATGTCCAATGACAGAATGCCCAATTGTCAAACATTTTTGAATTTTTAATTTTGCATTTTAAATTTATTTTACTTTACACTTTGCACTTTTAGCTTTACGCTTTCATGAACAACTTCATCACCAAAAAACAAAAGAAAATCCTGGACTACCTTAAAAAACGTCTTTCAGATGCTAATTACTCCCCTACTTATAGAGAAATGTCGCAAGATTTGAGCCTGTCCCCGTCTACTATTTGGGAACACATAAAAGCTTTAAAAGAGAAAGATTTTATAAAAGATGAGACAGGGTTATTAGAACTTACCAAAAGAGTATACGAAAAAGATAAAACTATGAACATTTCTCTTGTTGGAGTTATCGCTGCAGGAAAGCCAATTGAGGCCATTGAAGAATACGAAACAATTGCTGTATCTTCCAAACTTTTAAATAATGCCAATCTCTTTGCTTTGAAAGTGTCTGGGGATTCTATGGTTGAAGATGGGATTTTTGATGGGGATTTTGTGGTTGTGGAAAGAAATTTTTATCCAAGGAATGGTGATATAGTGGTTGCTCTTTTAAATAATCAATATGCGACTTTGAAAAAATACTATCGAGAAAAAAACAGAATTCGCCTGCAACCAGCAAATGCTAAAATGAAACCCATTTTCGCTAAAAACCCTTCAATAAGAGGAATTGTTAAAGCTATTATTAGAAAATTTTAAAAAGGGCTCTAAAGCCCTTGCAATGAAATGAATATAGTGGCATAATAGCCTGTGTTTACGAAAGAACTGCTTGTTAAAAAAGACAGGATATGAAATCCTGCTTTTTTGGCCTATCTCAGACATGCCTTAAACCAACTAATACCTACCCGATTACAAAAACCAGGAAAAACCTGTAATTGTTGGTTATAAAACAAAGAAGAAGCAAAGGTCTACGTTTACTTAAACTGATAACCCAACACTTATAAATTCAATAGAATTACCTAGAATGATGGATCTAGATAAAGCTAATCGGCTAATAAAAGAGATTGCCTCTAGAAATAAATATATTACCCCGATTACAATGGAGGATTTTGATCTTTTCCAGAGGTTTTTTAAAAAAGAGAAACGCCATACTTATGGAAATTCTTGGACTTATGTTACACAAAGTATGTATGGAATTGGAGAAAATAACTTAGGATATAAATATTATGACGGCAAAAATTTATCAGCCGTTTTAATATATCCTAAAATAGAACAACCAGATATTCACGCATTTTATTGGATAAGACCAATGGGTCCAACAATTCTTGACGCTACTGATACATTTTCAAAAGACCTACTAGAAAACCAAAGAATTCCTATCTATGTAAAAAAAATTTTTAAAGAACAATACGATATTTTAAAAAGAAGGGGTTTTAAAGATACTTTATCATTCCCTTGGCATACTGAAATGCCTTCAGAAGACGATACCTATCCCGAATGTATATTGAACGTAAAAAAAACTCTTACAATATCAAAAACTGTTCCCAAAAGAAGTAGATTAAGGAGGGCCCTGCAGTATTACAGAAAATTCAACGGAGATAAAAATATTAAGATAGATTCAATATATAATAATGAAGAACATGCCTGGAAATTAGTTAAAGAATTTTTTACTGAACAGCATTTCAGAAACCCATATAATATTTCTTCTCCATATAACTACTACAATATTATCTACAATACGCCCAATAAAAATAACTTTATTAAAAATATTATTTTCTACAATAATAAACCCGTTGGTTTTTCTGCTGCTGAAATTCAGAATAATACTTATTCCTCACTATATGCAACAATAACAATTAGAGAAGTGGGTAATAGCTTAGCCGATTATATAATATTTAGTGTTTTAAATATATTAAGAGAAAAGAAAAAAATTAAATATTTAAATTTAGGAGGTTCAGAGATGAAATCATTAGACAAATTTAAACTTAAATATAGACCAGAAAAAAAACAAAAGATGTATTGGGTAACTCTGTTTTAACTGTTCGGTTCTGGTAATAAATCCCACATCATTTCAAATAGCAATTTAGAGTTTTCATATAGATCCTTATCTGTAATAACAACTCCAGAAGGATGAATACCAGCACAAGTAATCATTGCAATTTTCCCATTAAAAATCATGTAATCAAAAAATACAGATGAAGTCCACTTCTTAGGAAAGAATTTATATCTGTATTTTTTTGTTGGTCCAACATTTTTAACGTATTCTCTCGATCTTTCCGAATCTTCTATTATTTCCCACATACGGAGACTCTCTCTATCTACAGACTGAGGAAATAATTGAGGGTTTTCAGGAAAAACTTCAAATATCTTGCTAATATTTACATATGATCTTAATTTATCTGATTTCAAAATCTCCTGATAAATAGACCTTACTCCTATCTCTCCCTCATAATATCTAACTCCAACTTTTGATTCTTTCTTGGTTTCCGGTATCTTCTTGTGAATCTTTTTCACAATATCGGGCAATTTACTCTCTAATTCCTTAATTCTCCACTTTTTCTGCTCTAAAATAAAACCCAACTTCTCCGGTGCCTCAGCAACAATTCTTCTTCTTACTCCATGCCTAGTTTGTGAAACTAGGCCTTTTTGTATTAGGTTTTCAACATTGAGATGAACTGTTGAACGTTTTATACCAGTGTGCTTTGCAATTTCCAAAATTGTGGTTGGACCTGTTTCTAAAAGACCTAAATACAGATCTGTCTCAATATCTGATAATCCGTAATCAATTAAATATTGTTTGATATCAACCATGATATTGTGGATAAAAAATAAAGATTGCCAGCATATAGTGGCAGTCATATTTTTATCACAAAATTTATATTTTGTAAAGCCTTATTTAACATATTTTATAGGAATAGTAGAAGCCACTGTCATATGACAATCATATGTTATTACAAAATAACATCATTTCTTGACAGGTGCTTAAATAAACGCTATAATACCAATTGTAAATTCTAGGCTGGCGAGTTGTGCCAAAAAACTTATGCCCCTTCATCTTAAGAAATCCAAACCTTACAAAAGCTTGAAAGTTGATGAAACTTTTTTGATGCAGTAAAAATCTTAAATATAGGCTATGGGGTAGATACGCGTTCTATAAGCAAGACAGTATAAAAATAAACTTGTGAAAAACCATTCTAACCAAAACATAACCAGGCAAAAGAAAATCAAAAGAAAATCCAAACGCAGGAACTCTCTAGATGTAGGCTTGGGGTATTTATGCAGTGTATCTCATAGGCTTAGGAGTCCTATTTCAGTAATTCTTGGTACCGTCTCGATGTTTAGAGATAAGAGTGTTTACAAACTCCCCCGAAAAACTCAAGAGCAATTTATAGAGAATATCTACAAGAAAACACTCGAGCTTCATGGTACTATTGAAAATATTTTAGCTGCATCGGAGATGAGTACTAAAGATTTTGCTAAAAGGCTCAATTTTGTCCCAGTTCAGATTGAAGATCTAATAAAAGAAGTCTATAAAGATAGCTTAAAAGATGCAAAAAAGGAAGGACTTTTCTTTACTTATAAAAAATCTAAAAATAAACTTTCTCTTATTTCCGCAGATAAAAAATATTTAAAACTTGCTATAGCTAACCTAATAGATAACGCCATTCAATACACAAAAGAAGGAGGTAAAATAGAGATTACTGCTCGAAAACTAAAAGACAATGTGATTATAAAAATAAAAGATACAGGAATGGGTATTCCCAAAAAGGACACTAAAGGCATCTTCAAAAAATTCTACCGAGCATCAAACGCTACTACTACCTATACTGATTACCCAGGACTTGGATTATTTATTGTAAAGAAAGTTTTAGACCTACATCCTGGAGCAAAAATGTCTTTCAAATCTAAAGAAGGAAATGGAACTTGCTTTACTCTGAGTTTTCCGATTGTTAGATGAGAACCAAGAAAAAATTTGGAATATAGGATTTTGAATTTATATTGCTTTACACTTTTCAGCCCCAGGCTTCATGCCCTAGGCAGATCCGCCTCGGGACGTAGTACGTCCCTCGGGAGGAGATCCGCTGTGGCGGATAATTTCGCACTTTACGCTTCTCTTGACATCTTCTTCCAAACGATTATAATAAGATTAGATTAAATTAAATATAAACTTTTACTTAATATTTAAGTTTAAAGGAAACTACCGTAAAAACTTTTGAATTAAATACAATTTTCGGTAAGTCCTTGCAACAGTATCTTGTGTAAGGATTTTTTTCTATCTCGCTCGCTGCGGCGAGCTTCGTAGAACAAGTATTATCTTTTAAACAAAATAAAGGTATATAAGAAAATTTAAATAAAACGGTTATATCTCTAATTTGCTCTTTTTTACAACTAAATAACTATTCAATTATACTGCTTTGCTTTTCAGGTTAAAGGCACTGAAATCCAGAACCCACTAATCCCTAATCCCTATTCAAGCAAAACGGTATAAAAATCCATACAACAACCATATTACGTACTAGTTTCTATTATTTGGTTACTAGATACTGAATGTCTATTTTTTTAAAGTTATTGGACTTGCGATTAACTTTGCAACTAATAACTTTTCTATCGAGAGTTTGATCCTGGCTCAGGATGAACGCTGGCAGCGCGCCTTAGTCATGCAAGTCACAGGGTCCGCCTTTTAGGCGGAAAACTGGCGTCCGGGTGAGTAGTACTTTGGAACCTATCCCTAACTTTGGCATAACCTACCGAAAGGTAGGCTAATTCCAAATAGTTTCTATCTTGTCAAACAAGATAAAATAAAGCTTTTGCGGTCAGGGAAGGGCCTAAGGCCTATCAGCTTGTTGGTAAGGTAATGGCTTACCAAGGCTTTGACGGGTAGTTGGTCTGAGAAGATGATCAACCACAATGGGACTGAAACACGGCCCATACTCCTACGGGAGGCAGCAGTTAGGAATCTTGCGCAATGGCCGAAAGGCTGACGCAGCGACGCCGCGTAAAGGAAGAAGTCCTTTTTGGATGTAAACTTTTTTTAGCCGAGAACAAGTTCTGAGTGTATCGGCTGAATAAGCTACGACTAACCTCGTGCCAGCAGTCGCGGTAATACGAGGGTAGCGAGCGTTATCCGGAATTACTGGGCGTAAAGCGTTGTATAAGTGTCTTGGTAAGTCAGCTATTAAATCCTTGTGCTCAACATAAGGGCCGTAGCTGATACTACCTGGATTGAGTAAGTTCGACGCAGATGGAATTCCTAGAGTAGGGGTTACATCCATTGATACTAGGAAGAACACCAAAGGCGAAAGCATTCTGCGAGGGCTTTACTGACACTGCGTACACGAAAGCGTGGGGAGCGAACAGTATTAGATACACTGGTAGTCCACGCTGTAAACGATGGATGCTAGTAGTCTGAAGTTTTCGACCCTTCAAGCTACGAAGCTAACGCGTTAAGCATCTCGCCTGGGAAGTACGGCCGCAAGGCTAAAACTCAAAGGAATAGACGGGGACCCGCACAAGCGGTGGAGCATGTGGTTTAATTCGAAGATAAGCGTGGAACCTTACCAGGGTTTAGACTTATATGGAACCCCTTAGAAATAAGGGGGTGTCCTCTTTTAGCAGGAAGCCATATAATCAGGTATTGCATGGCAGTCGTCAGCTCGTGTCGTGAGATTTCCGGTTAAGTCCGAAAACGAGCGCAACCCTTAT
>PFNU01000100.1:11821-17086 GCA_002792135.1 bacterium (Candidatus Torokbacteria) CG_4_10_14_0_2_um_filter_35_8
CGTCTTGTCCGCATGGTCCTTGATGCCCTGGGCGACACACGTGCTACAATGGTGTATACAAAGGGTTGCTTAGGGGTAACCTGAAGCCAATCCCTAAAATACACCCCAGTTCGGATTGAAGTCTGCAACTTGACTTCATGAAGATGGAATCGCTAGTAACCGCAGATCAGCCACGCTGCGGTGAATACGTTCTCGGGTCTTGTACTCACCGCCCGTCAGATCAGAAAAGCCAGTAATACCCGAAGTTCCGCATTACGCGGACCGAAGGTAGGATTGGTGATTAGGATTAAGTCGTAACAAGGTATCCCTAGGGGAATCTGGGGATGGATCACCTCCTTTCAAGAGAAAAATCAGTCTTCAAAACTACAGGAAGACGGCAATTCTCGAGGTCGATCGTATACCATACGAGTACATAATATAGAAATTTAACTGAGACATTTAAGTCTAGTAGCCAGTTAAGAGAAACTAGTTGTTTGGAATAATAAAAAGGCGGCCGTATTGTGCCGCTTTTTTAAACGAATAATGAATTATGAATCAAGAATTGCGAATCATGAATCACGGGATCTTAAATCCTAAATTCCAAATCCTAAACAAGCACTAATAACCAAAATTCAAAATTCAAAACAACTAAAACCTCTAACTCAACGTATTTTGAATTTTGAAAATTGGAATTTAGATATTGTTTGTAACTTGGTGCTTAGGATTTGAGATTTCCCCCAAGACAGGTTTGACGCTTACCTATTTAAAACTTATAATATCCTTATAAGAAAGCCATCAGAAAACTTAAGGGGAGGGCGTGTAGCTCAGTTGGCTAGAGCGCATTCCTGATAAGAATGAGGTCCTTGGTTCAAATCCAAGCACGCCCACAATGAGGATAATAAGAGGAAGATAAAATTATATCTTTAGTTCTCAGATTAAATGCAAATAGCAAGCTACTTATTAAGCCTTAAGGCTTCAAATTTCTAAGTCCTGATTTCTAATTTCTAATTAATGTTCAATGACCAATAACTAAATGACTAATATATTATCTTTTTTAGCCATTGGACATTCTGTCATTGGGATTTGATTAGAAATTCTTAATTGGTCATTAGAAATTTGCAGCTTCTAGTCCTACAAGTAGATTTGATTAAATAACTGCACCTTAGTATATCACCCAAACTCTCATTTCATGCCCCAAGGGCCGTTAGCTCAGTTGGCTAGAGCGTCTGTTTTGCACACAGGAGGTCAAGGGTTCGAATCCCTTACGGTCCATACTTCGCCCGCCTGCGGGCGGGCTACGTATGGCAAGCCATAAACATACCATTATTAATATTCCTGCTTTCAAGCTTAGAAAGCGAAGTATGTCCTCCGTAGACCGCCCGCAGCGGATGAAGGAGGACAAATAATTCAAAATTCACCACCCAAGGCGGATCAGCCTAGGGCTGAAAAATTAAAAAGTTCAAAACTAAAGAAATCTCCGGCTTTCTAGTTAATTCGCCATAACTATCTTTTCTAAGCAAGTCGGACTTTAGTCCGACCGATCCGATAGCTCTTCATAGGCTATTTTTTGTTATTCAAAAACTTATTCGGAAATCTTATGACAACATAAAAAAAGATAATCTAATATAAAAAATTCTTATTAATCTTTCATTAATAAAGAGGATTTAGTATCAAAGAACAAAAGTTAGTTCTCTTTTACTAAATCCTCTTATTTTTGAGGCAGTAGACGTCTCTAGCGTGACAAGAATCCTTCGGGAATAAAGGCATTTATCTGCGCCCCATCAAGATCTTTTGTTTCCAGGGTTGTTTCTTCAAGAAACTTCTCGACTGGCCCGTTAAAGCAAGGGGTGCGTTCCCCTGCTTCATCTTCAGTATAAAGACAAAGCCATATCGAGCTCCCGCAAAAATATAGAATCCCTCTTCCTAAAAATGTCACTCCCTCTCTGTCTATTATTTCTACCGCAAAAGTAAACGGCTCTCCAGTCATGATATTTTACCTCCTTTATAGATTTACCATAGTGTATACCATCCTACTATAAGTTTACGTCATTGTCCATCTATACAAGAAAAAGAGCGCATAGTACTCTCTACTTTTCACGGCTAATAGCTTCTCACAGGCTATTTTTTGTTATTTAAAAATCCTTCAAAGCAATTAAATAAATCTTTTATAATCCTATTAACTTCAGGTATAGATTTTATTATCTCTAGGCTTTTCTTAATCTCAACACCAACATCGCTAGCTAAATTAATTTTACTAGCAAATTTTGAAATAACATTTTGATTTGGTCTCTTTTTAAAATACTTTTGTAACACAACATGCCACTTTCTAATATCTTTTTTCTTAATGTCAAAAGATAACTCGTCTGGCAATATTACATCAAGAAACTTAATATACTCATCCCACTCACCTACTTTTTCATACAATATCTGGTCTTCTAGAAACTTAAGTGATATATTTATATACTCTAATTTAGGACAGAACGAGTAAACCTTTCTAGAAATCATAAAAGCGTCTCTTATCTCATCTGTAATACTGTGAAACTTTAAGCCAGAAGTAAATGGATTATCCTTTTCCAAATCTCTAAGTCGAAGATCTTCAAAATGAGTCTTACTCCTTTCAATTACCCCTAAATATCTGATATCAGGAAAGATTGTGCCAATAAAAAACTCTTTTCTATCTTTATCTTTAAAAAATTTATCATAAATTTTTTCAGTAAATGCTATATGAGTAATTGGGGAAGGCATGGGTGGAAAGTAAAAGATAAAAAAGGTTATAATAAGTTTAGCATATAACTTTTTAAATTTAAAAAAATGGAAAAAATAAAACCAGAATTCCCGAAAGAACCAGGTAATGGAAACGGAGACGAGCCCAAGAGAAAGGATAGTGGTAAACCCCCTTTTCCCGAAGAAGAGGCTAGAGAAATAATAAAAGATGAAATAGATAAGCTACTTGAGGAAATTTCCCCAAAAGATTTAGAAGAGGATACGCATAAAACAGTGGAAGAAATAAAAAAATCTGGAGAAATCGGGGAGGAATTAACAGAAAGATATAGAAAATGGAGAGATGAAAACAAACATCCAATGACTCCAGAAGAGTTTTCAGAATTTTTGAAAGATAGGAGATAAGTTAAAAGTGTAATATATCCTGACCCATTATTTCTAAGGCCCAGGTGCTGAGCCTGGCGCTGCCTTTGTCTGAAAAGACCAAGGCAGTTGGGTTTGCGGTTATGCCGCGCGGCTCTGTCCTGCCTGTGGCCAATAGTATCTTGCGGTTCTTCTTTTACTGGAGGCAGCGCCAGCAGCGGACGGATTACGATCTGTCTGCACTCATGCTGGATGAAAACTTCCAGTATACAGGTCACGTGTCGTGGACCCGCTACCATGATGATGATGGGTACGCGACATATAGCGGTGACCTGACCGAGGCTGCCGCGGGTGCGTCCGAGTTTATAGATATTGATCTTTCGAGAGTGAAATGTAGATATATCATTTCACAGATCAATATCTATACTGGTGAAAGCTTCGAGGAAGTTGAAGAATCATTCTTCGGCTTCATGGAGCGAACACCGGAGCAGAAGGGCATGCCCTTCGAAGCTCGGACCGTCCGGATGAAGTCTGAAATCCGCGGTAAGGGCAAGGTGGCATTGCCTCTTGTCTTTGCCAAGAACGAAGACGGAAGCTGGACGGCCAAGTGGCTCCACTTGCATCTGAACGGTAAACCCAACTGTAACAGAGTTGAGGCTAACCGCTTGAGTACAAGCCTCTTGGTTCACACCATCGTGTGCCGGGAGTATCTCGACCTTGGATACCTTATAGAATTGATGCGGCAAAAAGCCGGATCATTCTCCTGGTATAAAGGTCAGGAGATCTCCGGGCCCGTGGTATTCATTGGCCTCGAAACTCCAGAGGGATTACCTGCAGGCTCAACAGCAATAATGTTGGGTAACCTGCAGGAAATAATCCCTGCGTGAGATTGTGTATTGTGTTTGAAAAAAAATGGAAGGCTATGGGTAAGCTTCCTTCTACATTTCAACTGTTACTAGCTTACCCGCTCCTCTCCCTTCTTCTTATATGAAATAAAAATATAAAAGTTCTGGAGGCTATGTTATGGACAGGCTTCCTTCTAAATTTTTTTAGCTAGTCTGTCCGCTTTCCTCCAGAAATAGGGTTGTTTCGATTGATAATTCGTCCTCAAACGGTAGAGATCCTACTGTTTGAGGATTTTTTTTCTTCAATTTTCAAAGTGCAAAATGCGTAATGCAATACAATGTCTTTATTCTTAAAAATTCTCCGCAAACCCTCAAAAGTTTGTGTTTTTTTTAATTGTATTTAATTTTTAATTTCAACTAACCCCAGTTTAAAGAGGCCACTATGAATAACAGAAAATATTTAAAAATTTAGGCTTTCATTAAAGAAAATAATGGAAAGGGGTATACTAAGTCAGATGGTACAGATTTGGTAAAATTCATGAAGAAAGTTAATACTAAATCTGTATCTATGTATGAACTTAATCAAGTGCCTTCTGAAGCACAAATTAAGAAGTATTTTCGTGGAATCCTTTTTGGTAAGAATATCTTCTGTCCAATGTGTAGATCAAGATCTATTGTAAAATATGAAGGTCGTTATCGTTGTAAGAGATGTAGACTAAAGTTTAGTTTGCTTTCTCATACTTGGCTTAAATGTATGAAGCTTTCTTATCAGAAGTTCTGGCTAGTGTTATGGTGTTGGACTAATCAAGTGCCAGTAAAACAGACTATAAATTTAACTTATTTATCCGAAGAGGCTGTGAGGAGATGGTATAAAGAGTTCCGTGAACATCTACCTCAAGATAATAGAATTCTAGAACAGATCGTTCAATTAGATGAAGCTTTCTTTAAAAAGAACTCTCTTATGATGGCTAAACAGACAAAAACCAGAAAACTAGCTTTTCAATTGTTCAACACGACAAATATTCAACGCCACCATGCCGCAAACTTTCTCCACCAATACATTAAACCGAAAAGTAAACTTAGAACAGATGGAGCAGGTATCTATAAAGGTATTCACAAGTGGTGGCCAGTAAGACATCAATACGAGGTCCACTCTAAATGGGAGTTTGAACTCACTAGTGAAATTGAAGGATTATTTGGTAACTTAAGAACTTTTATTAGAAGAATGTATCATCATGTAACTCCAGAAAAACTTCCAGAAGTTGTGAGGGAATTTTCAATCAGATTTTCCTCACCAGAAATCTTTGATTCTCCGCTTAATTATCTTAGAAAATCATTAACCCTTGTACCATTTGAC
>PFNU01000103.1 GCA_002792135.1 bacterium (Candidatus Torokbacteria) CG_4_10_14_0_2_um_filter_35_8
TTTTTTCTAGTAACGGCAGAGAAACGATGGGTTTTACTTTCTACTCGGGAGACATAATACGTCCCAAGTGGATTTCTTCCCATACCTCAGAAGTGGAAATCTTCGTCAAAGGCTTTAGATATTGTTGATTAAATATTATTGAAAAGATAGTGATTTGTCAAATTTGAAAAGTTTAAATTACAATCTTATCAGTTGATTCTTTATATTTGTTATTCCAAAATCCACATTGAAAGATAATATATGTTATACACTAAAGTTCCAATTCCTCTGAAATCCCTTGCATTGATTTAAGACAACTTTCAATAAACTCTTCTAATTCCATTCCAAATTCTTTACACGAAGCAATAATCTCTCTATTTGCACCAGCTGCAAAATTCTTGCTTTTGTATTTTTTCATAATAGATTCAACAGAAAGACTTGCAAGTTTTTTGTCAGGCATAACTAATGCACAAGCTACGATTAAACCTGTCACAGGATCTACTGTATAGATTGCCTTGTCAAGTTTCGATACTCTCTTGGTACCTGTAGCTTCATTATGAGCTTTCACAGCATGAATAATTTCATCACTTATTCCTAGTTTTTTTAATTCCTTTCCAGAAAGCACCCCATGTTTCTTGGGGTTATCCACAGTCTCCTCATAGTCCAAATCATGAAGAAGTCCGGAAAGTCCCCATGCTTCCACATCCTCTCCAAGATACTTTGCTAAATCTCTAAGACATGCTTCAACCGCGAGCATGTGTTTGATTAAGTTTTTGTTTTTAATCTTTTGTTTTATTAGTTTTAGGGCTTGCTCTCGGTTCATATTAACTTTTACTCTAAAATTTTTTATACGCCTCTCTCCCCAGCTCTTCTCTGAGTGTAAACTATAACTTTAACTTCTATTGCCTTTTTTCTTTGGTTTCTTTCGGCCTCATCGTCGGAAAGAACACCACTTCTCTAATATTCTGCATGTTAGTAAACATCATAAATAACCTATCTATTCCTACCCCAAATCCTGCTGTTGGAGGCATACCGTATTCCAGTGCTTCTAAAAAGCCTTCATCAAGCATTTGAGCTTCTTTGTCTCCTTTTTCGCGAAGCTTCATTTGTTCTTCAAATCTTTTTCTTTGATCAAGAGGATCATTGAGTTCAGAAAAGCCGTTTCCTACTTCTTCGCCACAAATAATAGGTTGAAATCTCTCTGTTAAATTAGAGTCTCTCTCATTTCTTTTTGCAAGAGGAGAAACTGCTACAGGGTGATTTACTAAAAATAATGGACCAATGAGATTTGCTCTTATTTTTTTCTTGTAAATTTGATCAATAATGCGACCTCTTCCCATATAAGGCTCTATTTTTACATTTAGCTTTTTAGCAAGTGATACCGCAGACTTTTTGTCAGGAATTTTATCTAAGCTTGTCCCAATTTTACTTGCAAATATTTCTGAATAATCAATTCTGGGCCAAGGAGGAGTAAAGTTAATCTCGTGATCACCAAATTTATAATGAAGACTTTGATTAAAAGTCCTTTTTGCAGCATCAGAATAAAGATCCTCGATAAAGCGCATCATCTTTTCGTAGTCCCAATATGCTGCATAGAATTCACACATAGTGAATTCCTGAAGATGAGTAGTGCTTATTCCTTCATTTCTAAAAACTCTGCCAATTTCAAATATTTTTTCAAAACCACCAGCTATAAGCCTTTTTAAGTGAAGCTCTAAAGAAATTCTTAAATAGAGATCGATATTCAAAGCGTTATGGTGGGTAATAAAAGGTTCTGCATCAGCACCTCCTGGAGTATGTTCTAAAACAGGAGTTTCTACTTCTAGAAAACCTTTTTCTTCTAGGATATTTCTAAAATTTTTAATAAAATTGCTTCTTTGGGTAAATCTTCTTTTTGTATCTTCGTTAATAACCAAATCAAGGTATCTTTTTCTTTGTCTAAGCTCGATATCTCTTAATCCTTTCCATTTTTCAGGAAGAGGACATAAAGATTTAGTAAGAATCTTATATTTATGAGCCTCTAAGGTCTTTTCTTTTGTCTTAGTTTTAAAAAACATTCCTTTAGCTTGAATAAAGTCTCCAATATCAAAGTCCGAGAATTCTTTATAGGCTCTTTTGCCTAAAATGTCTTCTTTAAGAAGAAATTGGATATCTGCCGATTCATCTTGAATATTACCAAAAGTAATTTTCCCGTGTTTTCTTAAGCTTTTAATTCTGCCACAAATAAAAACCTCTTCTTTAGCTAAAGAAAGTCTTTCAAAATCTGAGAGTAGATTTGCGATGCTATCGCTTCTTTTAGACCGGGAAGGGTAAGGATTTATCTTTTTTTCTCTGAAATTTTCTAATTTTTGAATACGTTGACCCCGTAACTCTTCAATAGGAAGCATTTTACAGTTATTTAAATAGTAATCTTAAACTTAATATAACAGATTATCGAAAATATTTCAAAACAAGCTAAGGTTAGAAATTAAGAACTTTAGAATTAGGAATTTCCGCAGGGACTTTGGAACCAATAGCTATGTTTAGCTTTTCTGTACTTGTTTTAGAAATGAGGTGCAGTGTTTACCCCTCTTGCTAAGGAGAAACTAGGGGAGGTTAAGAAAAAGCTGGATCTTAAGATCCGGCTTGCTAATACCGTTTTACACAAATTTTGATGTCATCCAAATTAGATAAATGAGACAAGATGATTATATAAATTACATTAAAATGAAGATAATACGGTACTAGCCTTCAACAATTTATTTAATCTTTTTTTATTCAATTTCCAAAATCTTACAATCTAAAGTCCCAGTTGGAATTTTAATTTGTACTCTATCGTCTTTTCTCTTACCCAAAAGAGCTTGTCCTATTGGAGATTCATTAGAAATTTTTCCTTGTGCAGGATCTGCCTCATGTGCACCAACGATAGTTAATACTCTTTTTTTCTTACCGCATGTTAATTTTACTGTGGAGCCGATAGATACTTTTGAAGTATCTTTATGATTTTCATCTGCAACTTTGGCGTTTTTTATTGTTCCCTCCATTTTTTCTATTTTGTCCTCTAATATCCTCAACGTATCTTTGGCATCAGCATATTCTGCATTTTCAGTGAGATCTCCATGTTCTTGTGCTCTTTGAATTTGTTTAATTATTTTTTGTCGTTGACTAGTTTTTAGATCTTCTAATTCTTTTTGGAACTTCTTAAAACCTGAAATTGTGAAAATTTTAGTTTGGGTCATATGTTTCAAATGGCTAATAGATTACTTGTGACAAATAAAAAAATATTTCTTACGGAATAAATTGCCCAGTCACGGTAAGCTACGAAGTACCCAGCCAGATTTATAATTAGAAGACCTACGATTTTCCGATACCTTTCTCTGAAAACCCAATTACAACAAAACTATAGGGGCATTCTACTCTTAAAATAGAAGAAATATCTCGAGTTCTTAAAAAGGAAGGCATATTGATATCAACTTTACCTGGTAGAGACATTCCTAAACACGAGAAGTTACCCTATCAAATAGATTATCGAAGGTACGCTCCAGAGCAAGTAGAAAGCTTGTTAAAGACACATGGTTTTAATATCTTGTCTTTAGAAAGCAAATTTTTGTTTACTGATTTAGAAATTAATATACTTGCTTTAGCCCAAAAAGAATAAAATGAAAAAATTTTTTAATTTTATAAACAATATAAAATTCCTAATTAAAAATAAAAGCTTACCTGGATCGCTAGTAATCGCTTGCAGAAACTATCG
>PFNU01000012.1 GCA_002792135.1 bacterium (Candidatus Torokbacteria) CG_4_10_14_0_2_um_filter_35_8
CTCTTAATGGTCTTACTCCTGAAGAAAAGCTAAAAAGTGTAACCCTTGACTGTTAACTATACAGAAAAACTCATATAAATACGAATTTCTTCCAAATCAAAATTTTCCCAACTTCCTAATTTCCTCTCTCACTACCTTTCTATCATCCCAAGGTATTTTTCTATCACCTACAACTATACATTGTTCACAACCCTTTCCTGTAATAATTACTACATCATTTTCTTCTACAAGTTCAATTGCTCTTTTAATAGCATCACCTCTATCCGAAATTCTAAAAAGATTCTTATTGAGTCTTTTACCTTGGCCTTCAGCGCCTTCTAAAACTTCATCAATAATCTTTTCTGGATCTTCAAAATAAGGATCTTCGTTTGTGACAATAACGATATTGCAAAACTTTGCGGCAAGGCTACCCATTACAGGCCTTTTTTCTTTATCTCGATCACCACAAGATCCTAAAACAGAAATAATCTTGTTATGAGGAAAACTAGCAATAGTCTCGTAAACTTGATGCAGGGAATCAGGTGTGTGCGCATAATCAACTATTACTTTAAAATCTTGACCCATATTAATTTCTTCCATTCTTCCTGGAACACCTTTAAATTCTTCCAGGGCTTTTTTAATAGTTTCTAAATCTACTCCTAAACTTATAGTACAACTTACTGCAGCAAGAGCATTATAAACATTAAAAATCCCTAGAATTTTTAATCTTAAATCAAAATCTCCTTCTGGAGTTTTTATTTTATATAAAACATTGTGTAATTCTAAAGAAGTTGCTTGAGCCGTAACTGTCCTAAAAGGAGCTTCGTCCTTTAATTTCGAGGTATAAACATCCTGTACAGTATATCCATATTTTACATTGCAAGGAAAACTTAAGAAAAACTGAGCCTGTCTATCATCTAAGTTCACAATACTTGTTTTTTTGCCCCCAGCAACATATTTAGTCTTTTTTAATAATGCAAAAAGTTCTCCTTTGGCTTTTTTATATTGAATAAAATTTCCATGGTATTCAATATGTTCTTCGGCAATATTAGTAAAAACCGCAACCTGAAATGGAATTCCGTAGACTCTATGCTGCTGAATCGCATGAGAGGAAATTTCTAGGACAGCATATTTACAACCTGCATCTTTTATGTCTCTCAAAAGCTTCTGCATCTGAAAAGGTGGTACCGAAGTCATTTTGGTTTTATTCATCCACTTCTTTTTACCAATTTGAAAATTAACAGTAGAAGAAAGTCCTACATCTTCGCCTGCTTTCTCTAAAATTGCAGCAATCATGCTACAAGTAGTAGTTTTACCTTTTGTTCCCGTAACTCCAATGCAGATCAAATCATTTGCCGGAAATCCATAATAATAAGCTGCGGCTACACCTTGGAGAAAATGGTAGTAATCCAAGAAAGATGGTGGTATGAGTTTTTTAATAGAGTGAAACATTTGTAATTTTTGGTAATTATTAAAGAAAACCCTAAGCACTAAGCACCAAATCCTAAAGCCCGTCCTACAGGCTAAACAAGCACTAATTCCAAAGTTCAAAATTCAAAACAATTAAAAACACTGTAGTCTAATTTGTCTTGGATTTTGAAAATTAAAATTTTAAATTTGTTTAGTGCTTAGAAATTCGGATTTAGGATTTTATTACTTTTTATTTCTATTAAGTCAAAAGTTAGCTCATAAAAATTTTACCAATCTTATAAAGACTATACCAGAACCTAGATATTGGAAGATCCCACGTTCCTACATAACTCTTTCTCTCTCCACTAAACCCTGCTTTAAATCTGGTAATTCCGTGCCATTTGTGTAATTTATCTTTAGAATCAGGTACCACTCCACCAAAGTCATAAAAACTACATCCTCTTTTTTTCGCTTCCAAAATCTGTTCCCATTGAAGAAGATAGGTTGCCATCAAGTTTCGATTTTTAGAGCTTGATGCTCCATGCAAGTAACTTGCAAAACCTCCAAAAAAGGAAACCATATTAATCCCTAGAATTTTATCTTTATACTTGGCAACAAACAATGTACCAAGATTATCTTTTTTGAATACTTTAAAAATACTTTCGTAATGCTCTTTGGCAAGAGATGTAAATTTATCACGACTTGCTGTCTCTTGAATTAACCCCCAGAAACTCTTCAAATCTTTTTCTTTTAAACTTTGATAAACTTCTACTTCCCTCTTTTTTGCTAAGCGAATATTGTAGCGAGTTTTGGGCTTCATCCCAGAAAGTAAAGTATCTTCATCTTTAGAAATATCTAGAACCCAATTGTGCTCTGGCTGGGCAGCTCCGCTTAGTTTCTTGAATCCCAACTCCTCAAGCTTCTTTAGTTCTTTTTCACTTCTACCCCTAATTTTATCTTCATTTCTAACAAGAGGGTCTACTCTCAAAAAAATGGCGTTCTTCTCTCCTGCTATTCTTTTGAGTGTATTCGCCACCAAATTACAATCTGCTTTGTAAAACCCTTCCTTAATAACAGGGCCTCTTGGAATATAAAAATATTTTTTTCCTAAAACAAGATCATGAATTATCACTAAGAAAACACCTAGCACTTCTCCATTTTCTCTAATACCAAACCTTATAACCTTTTTCCCTTCCGCCTCTGCCACCTCTCCCCACCCCCAAGACTGAAGCAACAGATTCTCCCCCTTACAATTTCTTAAAAAATTACTAAATTCATCTTTATCTTCTTCTTGAAATTGAAATATTTCCATAAAACATATTAAATATTAATTAATTTCCCGCATCTCTACCTTGTAAAGCTTTTTTGACTAATTCAGAAGCATCTAAATCCCGAGGAAATCCTTCAAGCATCTTTTTAGCATCATGAGTAGAATACCCGAGATTTTCTAATGCTTCCAAAGCTTCAACCAAGCTACTTATTTTGCCTCCTTTAGATTTAATCTCTGATACCATCCCAACTTTATTTTTTAATTCTAATATTAACCTCTCTGCTATTTTTTTGCCAATTCCAGAGACTTTGGACAAAAAAGTACTATCTTCATTGGAAATAGCATTCTTAATATCATCAGCACTCCCCAAAGATAAAATTCCAAGCCCTGCTTTGGGACCAATTCCTGACACAGAAGT
Source organism: bacterium (Candidatus Torokbacteria) CG_4_10_14_0_2_um_filter_35_8 (assembly GCA_002792135.1). Taxonomy (GTDB): domain Bacteria; phylum Patescibacteriota. The sequence continues at coordinate 3,078 of PFNU01000012.1, forward strand.
TAAAAGCTCAAATAATTCTTCTTCTGTAGTAGTAGGAAAGCCATATAATTCCAAAGCGTCTTCTCGAATATAAAGAAAAGTGTATAAATCTGCTTCTTCACCTTCTTCTAGCTTATCTAAAACACTGTCAGATATAAAAACTTTAAATCCTAAATTCCCCGTTTCAATAATTACAAACTTCTCCTTCTTATGTTTTATTTTACCATGGATAAATGATATCATAAGTGCGTAGTTTCTAGTTTGATTATACTATTTAAAGAGAGTTTTTGACAAATAATTTGTCTATGAACTAGGGGTCTCGAATTAGGAATTAAGAATCAGGAATCACGAATTCTAGATATACTAGAAAATGGGTAGACAAGAGCCCTTGCTCTCGTTCCAGCGTATTAGAGAACTCTTCTTTATACTCAATCCAAGTCCCCAATATCCTATTTTTGAATTTTTAACTTTGAATTTTGAATTTAAATCACTAGCCCCTAGCCTCTGGTCTCTAGCCCCTAAATTATTTTAAATTTTGCA
>PFNU01000105.1 GCA_002792135.1 bacterium (Candidatus Torokbacteria) CG_4_10_14_0_2_um_filter_35_8
CGGATTCGAACCGGGGACACAAGGATTTTCAGTCCTTTGCTCTACCAGCTGAGCTATCTCGGCCTAATGTAATTATATCCTTCTACTAAGAAATCCTTTGCTCTATTTGCCCCGTAGTACGGGGCAGGCTGAGCTATCTCGGCAAAAAAGTGTAAAACTAAAAGCGTAAAGAAAAAAATCAAAAATTTCTAGTCATTGGACATTTCAGAATTGGACATTCATTAGAAATTGTTAATTGGTCATTGGTAATTTGAAGCTTTTAAGTTTGAAAAGTAGCCTGCTGTAATTACGTTTATCTGTACAACAAAACAAACTTTTTATCTTCCTCATATGGGCGATCTAGGACTCGAACCTAGGACCTCCTCGGTGTAAACGAGATGCTCTAAGCCAACTGAGCTAATCGCCCTCTAAAACCAATGTGTAAACGAGATGCTCTATTTAGCCCGTACCGTACCACGGGCCAGGCTGAGCTAATCGCCCTGTATTATCTAATACAAGATGCTAACCTAATAGAAAATCTAAATAAATCATAGTTATACTGTAAACTTTACATGGTTTATAAGTGCCGAGGAGAGGACTCGAACCTCCACGATCCATAAGGATCACAGCCCCTCAAGCTGTCGCGTATGCCAATTCCGCCACCCCGGCAAGGGAGAAGTTTCCCGCCTTTTCCGCCCCGCCCGAGGCGGATGAAGCCTAAGGCTGAAAAAACGAAAGTTCAAAAATCAAAAAATTAAAACTAAAATACCATATAAATTTCTTTTGAGCTCTCTACTTAAGAAAAGTTTAACATTACCGCTTTTTTCAGTCAATTGTGATATATTAGATGGGTTCTCCACGACTTAAGCCTCTAGTAGATCACTTAAACCGCGTGCTATGCTTGATTTTACAAGTAATTTATGTTATACTTTTACTAGTTGTAATCGAAAATAAAGAACCTAAACAAATGTTATCAGATTTACTTACCAATTTAATCAGTCTTTTCAAAAAAGTATTTATAGAGAACTTGAAAGAAAAAATAGCTGGTTTGATTTCAATAATAAAGAAACAGGTGTTAGCTAGTATTTTTATGATAATGGGAAGCATTTTTTTGCTCATTGCTATTACAATTTATCTAAATGAGCTAATAGGCAAAAGTCCTGCCATCGGCTATGGAATTTCTGGAGCAATAGTCCTTCTGCTTGGAGTAGTCATTCATAAGACGTCTAAATAAGCTTATAAAATTATTTACTAGTTTAATCTAAAAAATTATGGGTACTGATAATGCAAAAAAGAAATTTGCAGAAGTTAAAGAAAAAGCTCAAAAAGAAGCTCAAAAAATAAAAAAGGAAATGATTGAAGCTTCTAAAAAAATAGAAAAGTATATTGAGAAAAACCCTAAGAAAGCCGCTGTAATTGCAGCAGGTATCGGAGCAGCTATAGGCGCTATTGTAGGAACGTTAATGGGCAGGAAGAAAAAGAAAAGATAGTATAAAAAGTTGAGCAATTTTGTAGCCTAAACCCTCTATTAAAAAATAGAGGGTTTTTGATTTTATTGGAGTAATGTTTTACTTTCTAACATGAGAACCCTTGACATATCTTGAATTGACCGTTATACTTTACTCAAATAAAGTGCTTTATCTTAATAAAGCAGTTAATATATTATATTATGCCTAAATGGGATAATCCGGAAACTAGAAGATTATTTAGAGCTATTCTTGCCTTAAAAAATATAAATGAGGCAAAGAAGTTCTTTCGCGACTTGCTTACAAAGCAGGAGATTTTAGAATTTGGAAAAAGATGGCAAGCAGCTTGGATGCTAAATAAGAAGATCCCTTATTCTCAAATTGAGAAAGAAACTGGCTTAAGTTCCACCACGGTTGCCCGCGTTGCTAGATGGTTAAACAAGGGAAAATGTGGCTATAAATTAATGCTAAAGAGAATTTCTCATCATCATAAATCTTCTTCTTTTTGAGAGAGGGTTAGGTTGATGTTATCTATATAATTATTAGAACTTGCCATATCAATTTAGCCCCCTCTCGAAAGAGGGGTTTTTATTATTAACCTAATAATTATGAGTGATTTTCAAAAAAAATATCAAATCGGAATTATTGGATCTGCCGGTAATGATGATTATAACGGAGCTCAAGGAGCTTCTGATATTATGATGGCTGAAGCGGAAAAAATCGGCTACCTTTTGGCAGAAAATAACGTAATTGTTATCACGGGAGGAAAAAGCGGCATCATGGAAGCCGGAGCCAGAGGAGCAAAGAAGGCCAGGGGTCTAACGGTCGGGGTTGTAAAGGGAGCAAAAAGATACACCTCAAACAACTTTACTGATATTGAAGTAATCAGCGGCATGGAAGCCGGCGGTTTTGACGAATTTCTTTTAGTTAATATGTGCGACGTACTAATTGTTATTGGCGGAGGAGCCGGCACACTTGAAGAAATGGCAATCGCCTATCGCAATAAAAAACCTATCATTGCCTTAACTACCCAAGCAGGTTGGGCAAAAGAATTGGCCGGAAAATTTTTAGATAATAGAAACATCATTAAAATTGAAACTGCCAACAATGCCGAAGAAGCAGTAAAAAAAACATTAGAATTATTAAAAAGATAATTTTATTTTATGAATATATTTTTAAACAAACCAACACAAAATAAGCTTCACCATTATCATCAACTTTTTCAAGAAGAGGTTGATGGTTTTTGATATACTTACATTTTCTAAAGACTGTAAACCCCTTCTTGAAAGAGAAGGGGTTTTTGTTAACTCAAAAAATTACTAAGGAGGGAAAAATGGAAAAGTTCTTAATTATCGATGTTCCTTGTCCTGAAGATACTTCTGAGAGGTTTGAGAATCTTGGGCTCACGATTCTTGACGCCAAAGAAATGACAGAAGATCTGTTAGTATGGCCAGGTTGGGAGACACTTAAACCATGGTCAACTCTAGTTGTATTCCCTGGTAATGGAACAAAAACTGTCAAAAAATATATAGAGAAGGAGAAACCTTTCTGGTTCAGTAAGTGGCCATGGAAGGCTGCTCCAAATGCTAAAAGAGTCTGGATTCTCGGAGAAAACCCGCAGGCTTTTGTTGGTAGGATTAATCCAGGAGTCTTAATTGGAATAAAAACCGTAGTTGTGATTGATGACGTAATTTCTTCCGGTGTAACAATCAGAGAGCTAAGGAAGGAAAACAAAAATTTTATTCCAATGGCAAAGTGGCAAGCTATTACTTGGGTAATGCAGGAAGCAGCAATAACAAAGGGATTCTCTGTTATTTTCTCTATCAAAACGGTGGGGTCTAAAAAACGCAAAGTCCCAGTAAATTCCCTCTCGACACTTGTAGAATGTCGAGAAATTGCCGAGTCTTATGCTCGACGGAATTTCGGGGACCAAGCAGAGGCTCTTTTGAGGCTTATTGAAAGCCTTTGCTAGCCGAACCACTGGAGGGAATTGCTCCACTTCCTCCATTTTTTTCAAATAATTTACTATAAATAAATCAGAATTAATAACCCATAAACAACTTATTCAGATGGACATCTCTTGGTTTAAACAACTTACTGTTTGCTGTTAGAAAGCACCGCTAAAGGGTATTCCTAGTCAAATGGTACAAGGGTTAATGAT
>PFNU01000063.1 GCA_002792135.1 bacterium (Candidatus Torokbacteria) CG_4_10_14_0_2_um_filter_35_8
TGAAAGTGGGTGATAAAAAATACAAAGTATTAAAAGCAAGTATTACTTATTTCAGGGGAGAACCAGATGATGAGGTAACTATTACAGTCCCTAAAAATCAAGATGCAGACTGGGCAGCAGTAGAGTATATTACTAAAAAGGATGAGATTGCAGAAGAAATTAATACCTCAGAAGAAGAAACTTCTGAGGAAGATGTTGACATAGACAAAGATGATGCTTTAAGAGAAGATAGTTTGGATGATTTGGAGATAGAATGATAGTTTCATTACACAAAGGAGACTAATAATTTCTAATATATAAATTTATGAGCAATCCTGAAGCAGGGGAAAGAATTCCAGAGAAAAAAGAAGAAGAATCTGGCTTGCAAACATATGGAGATTATTTTAAGAGAATATTCATACTGCTCGGAAAGATCGAGGAGAGAAAAGGAGAAATGATAGACAAAACCTCTCCTACTCTTTAAAAAGGAAAAGAAGGACTAGATTCAACACATCCTTGCATCCAAGCCGAAAACAGTTTACTTGGTGGCAAAATACAAGAAAAACTTCTCTCTACATTTGCTAGTGAAATTTTATCAGGAGAAGAACTTAAGCTTTATAAAGACAACCAAGAAAAAGCACCAGAATTTTGGGAAGAAAATTTTCAAGAAAAACAAAAGAGGTGGCTTGAAATTTGTAAGGCAAGGGATAAAGTATTTCATTTTGTACGTAGCTTGCAAAAGACGGGAAAAATTCCAGAGAACATACCAGAAAATGTAGATATAGAAGACATCATGAATACAGAAATACCACCTAAAATAAAAAAAAGCTTAATTGATAGTATTAGAGAAGCAGAAAAAATCCTTACCAATTAAATATTTTAATAATCAAACATTAACTTATGGAAAAAATCTTAGAAAAATACCCTATTATAAAACAACTCTTTAAATTTGGTATTGTAGGAGTAATTGCAACTATCGTGGATAATGGGCTTTATTGGACATTAACTGAAAGAACATTACACCTTAAAGACAAGATAACTACTGTTTTCTCTTATTCTTTCAGCTCTTTATATCTTGCCATTACCATATCTTTTCTTATTGCTTTTACAGTTGCTTTTATTTTAAATAAGTTTTGGACTTTTCAAAGTAGAAGTAAGCGTACTTTAAGCCAAAGCATCAAGAGTTTAAGTGTAAGGACTATAGGATATTTTCTTACCCTTCTTATTACCGGTGGTTTTGTAAAATTCTTTGGTATTGACTATCATTTCATTGGAAAACTTCTCGCAACAGTGGTTGTAATGGTAACAAATTTTGTGGGCGATAAGTTTTGGAGCTTCAAAGAATAAATTTAAAATTTCTAATTAAGAATTTCTAATTTCTAATCAATACCCAATGGCCGAATGACAAAATGTCTAAAATTAGTCATTGGTCATTTATTAATTGGGGTTTGGTTAGTAATTCTTAATTAGTCATTAGAAGTTTGCTGATTTTCGTCCTACAACTTAAGTTAAATATTTTGTCATAATTTCGTTTTTTTATTTCTTTAATTTTTTGTAACGTTGTGTCCGAAACAATTTATAGAAAATATAGACCGAAAGACTTTCAAGAAGTACTGGGTCAAAAGCATGTTACTCAGACTTTAATTAATGAATTAAAAAATAGAAGAGTATCTCATGCTTATTTATTTTCAGGACCAAGAGGAATAGGCAAAACCTCTATTGCTAGAATTTTAGCTAAAGCAGTAAATTGCCTTAGGCCTAAAGGCGGCAATCCTTGTAATAAATGTAAAATTTGTAAAGCAGTAAACGAAGGAAATCTTTTGGATCTGATAGAAATAGATGCCGCATCAACAAGAGGGATTGATGATATTAGAGAACTGCGAGAGAAGATCAAATTCCCGCCATCACTTTCCCAATATAAAGTTTTCATCATCGATGAAGTCCACATGCTTACTAAAGAGGCATTTAATGCTCTTTTAAAGTCTTTGGAAGAGCCCCCTCCCCGCGTTATTTTTATTATGTGTACCACTGAGATTCACCGCTTGCCTGCTACAATCATTTCTCGCTGTCAAAGATTTGATTTTAAAAAATTTACTATAGAAGAATTAACTAAAAGACTTAAAAAAATTACTAAACTAGAAAAAGCAAGGATTTCTGATAAAGCTCTAAAGTTTATTTCCGCTCATGCTGATGGCTGCGCAAGAGATGCAGAAAGCCTTCTACAGAAAGTGATTTCCCTTGGTGATAAAAACATTAGCTTAAGAGAAACAAAAGAAATCTTAGGAATTGCTGGTACTGAAAATATCGCAAACTTTGTTGATTTAGTCTTGTCCCAAAAAGCAATTGAAGCTATTCAATTAGTTAATAGAACGCTATTTTCAGGATTTGATTTAGAGGTTTTTTCTCGACAGCTTCAAGAGTACTTAAGAAAAATCTTGCTGATCAAACTTTATTTTCCTCAAGGCAGTATTAAAAATTCAAGTTTAAGAAAAACATCAGACTTTGCAGAATTTTCAGACGAGGACCTAAAAAAGCTTATTAAACAATCTCAGAACTTCTCATCAGCAAAAGGGGCTGCAAACTTCATTCAAAAAATCTCTGAATCCCAAAACGATTTTAAAAATCCTGAAATACCTCAACTACCTTTAGAAATGTTAGTAGTAAGTTTATGTAAAAAGACACTGCCTCAGACTCAAAAATCAGTTTCTCCTCCTGTTGCAATTCAAAAGCACACTTTTGTACAACCTAAGCCAAAAATTACTAAGAAAAAGTCAGTTGAAGAAGAATTCTCAGAGATTTTAGATCAGGAAGAGTCAGAAGAAAACCCCAAGACAACTAAAAAAGTAGATTCTGTATCTAAGTCTGAAGCGACTGTAAGCAAAAAAGAAATCACCAATAAAGTAAAAACCACTATTAAAATAAAGGATATTAGAGATCACTGGCCAGAAATCATAGACAAAACCAGAACCTATAATCACTCTGTTGCTATTTTCCTAAAAATCTGCAACCCTCTTGAAATCAAAGGGAATAAGGTGATTTTAGGATGTAAATACGAGTTTCATAAAGAAAAGCTAAGGGAGACAAAAAATAGAGAAATTATCCAAAAGGTTTTAGATGAAATCCTCTCTGAAAAGTTATCGGTGGATTTAAAACTAGATACTGACTCGAAACCTTTGCTTAAGGAGAATCAAAGTTCTCAAAAAAATAGTAAGAAGCTAGATGGCCTAACTAAAGATGCTTTAGAAATTTTCGGCGGCAAAGTAGTACAAAATTGACTAGAAAGAGGTTTTTTAATATGATAAAGGAAGTAAAAAACCTATTTTTTTGTTTTGGCAAAACAATTAAAAATAAAGATTAGTTTGCTTATGTTTTATGGGGAGTAGCCAAGCGGTAAGGCAGTGGCCTTTGGAGCCACGATCGTAGGTTCGAATCCTGCCTCCCCAATATGAGTTTTTTCTTTTATGTCCTCAAAATCCAAATGCTTGATACTGTCAAGGCCATATAGAAATGTCATACCTCTGGCCATATAGAAATGTCATACCCCGAAGGAAATGACTTTTATTTAAA
>PFNU01000064.1 GCA_002792135.1 bacterium (Candidatus Torokbacteria) CG_4_10_14_0_2_um_filter_35_8
CGTAAAAACTTTGTTCTGCGTCTCTCAGAAAGAAAAGTAAAAATTGAAACTAAAATAATGCCTAAAATAGATCCTCCCACAAATCCTGCTGCCCCTCTTTCCCAAACACTAAAATAGCTCTTGACAAAAGGCTCATCAATAACTTTTATTTCAAAACGAGGAAGGTTTTTGTCTTCACTACCTAAACTTAAATTCTGAAAAATATTTCCCGTATAATATTCTGATTGAGTTTGTAGAACTTGAGCCACAGCATTTCCAATCCTTTTCGCCTGATCTTTATTTTTATGATAAATAGCAATATGAATAAGAGGTAAATCCTCGCTTTCTAACACTTTCACTTTTTCTTTCCATTCCTTCTGAATCTCAGCATCATCTTCTCCAAAATAACTTTTGGCAATCTCAGAATCAGAATCAAAAACTTTCTCAGAAAAAGAGCTAGTATCTATTGCCTCACTAAATAAAAGCGCAAGCTTTTCATTTTCTCTAAAAACCTCAAGCGCACTCCTGTCTTTCACATTTTGGCTAACAAGAATCTTCGTCTCGGTCCTAGAAAAAGGATCATCATAAAAATAATCTATCCCTACAAAAATAGCTGCTATGATAATAGCAATAATTAAAATAATTTCAATATTATCTTTAATTTTTTGGAAGAAAGTACGAGGCATGGAGTACTAGGAATTAGGAGGTTAGGAAGTTAGGAGATTAGAACATTGTGAATTAATTCTACTACTAATAATAAAAAACCTGAAATTTTAGCTTTTTCAGGTGAGGATAGCATGAAGATGAGGGGGAAGTCAATTGTCTTAAAGCTAAAAAAATATTCTACCTAAAAGTATACTTGAAAAGCTTATATAACCTATCTACTAAAAATAAATATTTTGCGGATCTAATTTAAAAAGTTATTGATATAGGTCTTAAATTGATATAGGTCTTAAATAGAAAAGAAACCCTCGGGACATGCAGAATGCATAGCCTAAGGGTTATGATCCAAGATTAATACCCAGGGTCGTCAGGGTATATAAGCTTACTCTCCTTGGGATTTTGGAGATTAATCTGGAATTTAGGCACATTATATGCCTTTCTGAGATTTTCCGTCTTCACTCGATCTGCTTCTGACTCTATCTCGTCCCTCTGCTTAGCTGCTAAATAACTCTCCTCGGCTCTATAAGCATCATATGCATCATTTGCATCATTTCCTGTGTAGCTGTTAGAAGGTAGTCTTATTACTCCTGTCAACACAAGAAGAACAAACATGATGAGGAGAATAATAATTACATCTTTTGTTTTCATTCTTTTCCCTCCTTTCCGATGAATTATCAGCTTTTGCTGACAGGAAATAGTACCACACAAATTTGAGTCTTGCAAGAAAAATCTTATTATATTACAAAAAAAACAGCACTCTGATGCTGCTTCTAGAATAATATAAGTAAGGTTTTGGAAGCTGCTCATAAAAGTAATGGATTGAAAATAAAAAAACTCCGGTCATTAAGTAAAAAATAAGTTATCTACCAGTATAAAACCACTTATTTTTTACCCTGACCGGAGGGACTCAACAGATACTTTGGCCCTGACCCTCCAGAGCCCTCGCTTCTTACTCCTCGAGTGCTCCCGCCACTTCCTCGAATTCTCCTTCTACAATCTCACCTGTAGTGGTGCTTCCCCTAACTTCATGAAAAGCCTGCTCTGCAGAAAATCCTCTCTCTGTCATGAGTTTCGCCATTGCTTCAATTAGAGGCTGATAATCCAGTTTCCCAACCTGCACAGACCCTGGATGCACAAGACGTATTTTCTCCATACTATTATTCATCCCTAGATCTTTCGCAGCCTCAACAGATATTGGACCGTTCGCATTAACTTGAAATCTACTTCTGAGGAAAGCTCCCGCCTGAGTAAAAGCAGCTTCTTGTTCTGACACAACACTAAGTCTCTCTTTTGCATCCCAATCCCGGCTATTACGATTTTTTGTTACTGCCATCCTAACACACCTCCTTTGTTATAAACACAACTTAACCTATCTATCATCTGTTTCATTAAAAAGATCAAGAACCTACTCGGGGAGATTAAGAGTTTTGGTTTCAGCTTCAGTAGCTATCTTAACTGTATCTTCGACCGCAGATGCACTCGTAGCTTTTCTCGCTACTTGTGCTTCTGCGAGAACCCTTTCCTTTATACTCTCGATAACACCTGAGACAGCAGCCACTATTTGGGCTTGGGAAAGATCTCCTTCAGGTCCCTCAGGCTTACCCACAACTGCTTTAACAAGCTCTCCCAAACTAGTACCGATGAAAGTCAGCTTTGATGCGGTACTCCAAAGCGTCTGCCACCTCTCCAGATCAAGAACATTCTTATTTTCAACAAGCTTCTCCAGCTCTTGAACATGAGCATCAACCTTAGCCATTTCCTTGTCGTAAATCCCCTCAGCCTCAGCTTCAGCAAGTTCTACAGTAACCCAAGCTTGAGCTTCTCCCTGAATCTTCAGGATATTGGCATCAATCTCTGCTTTATCCTTATTAATCAACGCTATTCGCCTACCGTCCTCTGCTAGCGCAACCTCATCTTTTATCTCGAAACGACCTGTACTAAGAAAAACAAGGTCAAAACCGTAATCCTCAAAGATTTTACGAGCTCCACGAAAGACTGTTTGCATTAAAGCTACTCTTTTACGTCTGTCTTCCGAGCACCTCTTTAAATCAATCTTCAAAGTACTCTCATCTAGTCGACCCATGGTAAGCTCCTTGGGCTCTGATATTCTTCCTTCATTAATAAGCCTTTGGAACATACTCTCCAGATCCAATAGAGCTTGGTCGGCGGTAACTGACCGCTGGATGATCACGGTTCTGATGATCTTATCGGGGCCTGCAATGGGTTTTATTACTACACTAATGTGCCAAGCCGGCAGTCGATAATTACCAAAATACAAATTGGCGAAAGTTTTCAATCTGATATCGGTCTGCCCAAGATCGATTACATCACGATTTAACGTGACATACTCCGTATAAGGACAATAACAAACCCATACACTACCAGCTCGATTGACTTTAACACGTTTCTTTATCATCTCTGAACATAGTACATAATTTCCCTCTGTTTCTACCCTTTCCACATTGGATGCTGCTCCCATCACTTTTCCACTTCTCTTATACAGGATGATTGCAGTATTAGCTGGGACATATTTTATTGCCCACCATGTAAGGGACTCGTACCAATCCCAAAAGGAAAGGGGTGGATTTTCAGCAACTTTTACTTGGTCTTCAAAGAATATAACAGGAACTGCATCTTCTGCAATCACAGCTTTTAAGCTCTGTACTAGTTTAGATTCTTCAGGATGGATAGTATAGTCTAAAACAGTCTGTACCCTTGTCGGGGATACCTTAGAGGGAGGTACTGGAGCATCTTTAAAGGGTCGAGGTGCGCCTACATAAATATACTTCATCCTTAAGAGGTGAAGCATCCAAGGCCCAACCAAGAAAAAGACTATTGGTGCACCAATACTAATACCAATTGGAAGAAGAATGCTTTGAGTATGGGGAAGAAATAAATATCCTGCAGCACCAATACTACCAATACCGAGAATAGCAATAACAGTTCTAAGGAAGTTCCCTTTTTTACTTCCTCCAGTACTCCTTTTGGTACTCTCTCTAATTTCTTCCGCTATACCTTCTGCTATTATATCCTTATTCTCACTTCCTTCCTCATCAGTAAAAGAATTGAATTGGTCTTCCTCTTCACCGCCTAAAATTTCTTGATCTGGTTCTACGACTTTACCCGTATCTGTTTCAGTTCTTTTTTCTCCCCTTCTTTTCTTTTTCAACCGTCTTATAGCAAATCGTAGGGAGGGAAGAAATACTCTATGTCCTGTAAGACTAGCAAAGAAGCCAAGTAGTAGGTTGTTACCACCATAATACAGGGTATCCGAAAAAGATATCCATGGTGGCAAAAGCGGGATTCCACTTGCTATGGACGCACCAACCCAGAAAAGAACCCCAACAACTAAATATGGGGCAACGAACTTTAGTATCTTCTTCAATAACCTTTTCAAAACAATTTCACCTCCCAAATATTGAATTGGAAAAAAACAAAAAAACCACCCAGGTTTTAAACTCCTCCCTGAACAGTTTTTATATACTTAATTTAACATCATATATAACCTGTTGTCAAGAAAAAAGAACAAAAATAAAAAATGCCGGTTTTATGTCTAAAAAGGCAAAAAATCCGGCACCTATCTCCCATCTGTAATCTTAACTAACACAGCCGCAATCTTATTAATATATTTTTGATCCCAGCCTAAATACTTTCTTCCAAAAGCTAAGACTACTTTAGGAGAATATCCTTTATTTGCTACTCGCCAAGCACCAACTACATCATCACTGAGTTCAGGATCACATTCTCCAAACAATTGCCACTGCGCAAAACCACAAGCTTCTTTTATCTGCTCTTCAGCCCATGAACTTGTACCTGCCATAGTTCTTAGCAACCCATCAATCATTTCTAAAAACCTCCTAAAGGTATGTTAAACTTCCGACTTATTTTCATAGAACGAAAAAACCACCCGCATAGGTAGTTTTGTATTTATTTAACCTATTTTTAGAACTTTTGTCAAGAAAAAGTTGGCAGATAAAAGAAACAGATAAAAAGAACTAGAGGCTTAGTCAGTCTCTAGCTCAACATTTGTTACTTCATTAAATGAACTTAATGAGCTTCCTGAATTCTTTCCCTCACACGAGCTACAAATTCAGTGTCGGACTTTAACTCATCTGCTTATATTCTGTAGGGTATGAAAAACTTCTTCAAGTGTATACTTCCTTAATGCATTAAGTGCCTCAGTTTTCTCATCTCCAGACGCATCTGGATCAAGTACTGTTCTAACCGACTTGTCCAAATCTTCTGATGTAATGGCCCTAAACATTATTCATCACACCTCCTTTTTAAACCTAATTTTTTCTATGAACACAAAACTACTTAACAAAAGGCAGTCTTTGTAATTATTTAACCTATTTTTGGAACTTTTGTCAAGAAAAAGTTATCAGAAAAAAGAAACAAAAAAATAGATACTCTTCCTAATTCTTTACTTAAGTTTGATATTATAGTATGATAGCACATAAATTACCAGTTTGATTTTAAAATTTAAAAGAGGAGGTGATAGAGTTGACAGAAGATGATGAGGATAGGGTTACGATAATTTTCTGTCACTTCTGTGGTGATCCCAACCTTATAACTGACATCCAAAAATGTTTTGGTGGATGTGGAAGATGGGTTTGTTCAGAATGCGCTATGATAGTTATGGGTGATGGTAATAATTGTTATTTTTTCTGTCCTGAATGTGTAATAGAAATACAACTAAGAGGTAATAATAACTAGCCAGTCTTACATACTGAGAAAAATTTGACTATAAAGTTTTATGGTTTTTTCTCAAGTAAGCCTGGTATTTTTTTATCTAGATAATTCACCGTATCAATAATAAAAGACGACATCTTAAAATGCCGCCTTTATTTTAATAAATATTTTTATTGAAATAGTCTTTTCTACTCCTTCATCTCCGAAAGCTTTACTTTTACCTTCATTTCTTTCTCATCCCTCAAAATAATAAGCGTAATCTCGTCACCTGGCTGATACTTCTGAATCAGATAAGACAAACCATGGTCCTCTGTAATTTCTTCATCATTTACTTTAAGAATAATGTCCAATTTCTTAAGACCTGCTTTTGCTGCTGGGCTTCCCGGGATTACTGGAAGTAATTTTGGATCATCTGAATAAATTAAAGCACCATGATCTACTGGAAGTTTATTCAATTCAGCGATCTTTTTGTTAATAGGAATGTAACGTACTCCAATCATGGGGCGGATAATTTTTCCTTTTTCGATTACTGAAGTAATTGCTGGACGCACCACATCAATAGGAATGGCAAAACCGATTTGTTGACCCTCAGTATCCATTGCTGTATTGATACCTACGACTTGACCTGCAAGGTTAATAAGAGGACCGCCAGAGTTTCCAGGATTAATTGCTGCATCCGTCTGGATTACTCCTTCTAATCTTTCAGTACTTGATTCAACTCCTCCTGATGCATTAATTGCTCTATCTAAAGCACTTACTACACCTACAGTTACTGTATTTTCATATTCTCCTAAGGCATAACCTATGGCAATGACAGTTTGTCCCACTTCCAGATCTTTAGAATAACCAAGGTCTGCTACAGGAAGATTTTCTGCGTCTATTTTGAGAAATGCAATGTCGTTTGTCGGATCTTTTGCCTTCACTTTTGCTTCATATGTTTTACCATCTGAAGTTATAACCGTATATTTATCACCTGCACTTACAACATGTTTATTGGTCAAAATTAAACCATCAGAAGTAATTATGAATCCTGTACCCCCACCTTTTTGTTCTTGCACCTGTCCAAAAAAATCATAAACATTTTTTGACGTGGAAATAGAAACGACAGATGGAGAAATTTTCTTGACTGCATCGATAATTTTTGATTCTTCTTTAACATGAACTGTTCTATTTTCATTAATGTTTACCTCTCTTCGAATTAAAGGTTTAACATATTTTTGAAAAAAGGGTTTTGCTGCAAGATATGGTACAAGGTAGCGCTCTGTTGCCATACATCCTACTACTCCGAAAACTACGCTTACAATAACTACCCAGATCAAAACCTTCGGATAGTGACTTACTTTTTTTTCTGACTTCTTAAAATCCCTTTCCAGTTTCTCAAGCCTTTCTTTCAGGCTAGAGTCTGTGGTACTGGTTGTTTCTTTTGTCTTCAAAACTTTTTTAGATTTTGTTGGCTTAAAGCTTTCTTTTGGTTTTTTTGTTTTTTTATTTTCTTCGCTCATAGTTAAAAATTTAAAGTGCAAAGCAAAAAGTGTAAAGCACTATAAATTCAAAATGCAAAATTCAAAAATAGGATATTAGAACATTAGGCTATTAGGAAATTAGTACGTATTAAGAGATGTTATCTGAATACGCTAGAATGAGAGCAAGAGCTCTTACCTACCCATTTTCCGGCGTATCTAGAACCCGTAATTCCTGATTCGCCTATCTGTTATTATCTACCAACTTAAGGACTAATACACATTCAAATATTTCAAAGGTTAGTAGTCCTAAAAATTAATCGTCCACCGGCTTGTTGCAAGAAGAATAATAAGAAAAACTACTCCTAAAGTCAAATATTCTTTAAGAAGGCGAGGAACAAATGCTTTCTGAAGATACATCCAGACAAGACCACGGAAAATATAAAAGATAATCACTAAAACCATTGCCGATACCCAGAAATTTACCGGCCAGAAACTTATTGCCCATAAAACTTCTACCATTACTAATCCCAAAATCAGCACATAAAGCCAAGTATTTGCGAAGATCAACCCTGCTCTCCATAAAGTATAATACATTAAAGCCCAACTTACAACAAAGATAGCTAAAAAAACCTGCCAAAAAGGAAGACTTAAGTAAAAATAAAATCCTAAAACTCCAGTTGTTATCAAAAAATAAGTAGCAATCACAAGAAAACTTTCTCTAATATGCATTTTTACTTTTTCTTCTTTGTCTTTCTTGCCTGAGAATTTCTTAACTATATCAATCAAGCTTATTTGAAAAATGCCAAAAGTAAAAATATAGAAGAAAATTAGCACTTGCCTTAAGAAATGACTTCCCAAAAGTAGCAAACTTAAAATAGTACCTATAAGAAAAAGTAAAGGAAGAATAAGAGACTTTAAAGATTTTAGAGAGAAAAAACCAAATTTAGAATTTTTTAAAGTTACAAAAGAAGAAATTAAAAATAAAACTAACCCAATCTCTACCACATAATGAGGGTTTTTTAATATAGATTCTAAAAAGAATAGGTTTAGTATTAAAGCAACAATTGTGATGGGATTCATGGGTTTTTGCTAGGAGGTTAGAATGTTAGGAATTAGGATATTAGGGGCTCTCAGATTTCTAATCAACTCCCAATCCGTCTGTGGCGTACGACTAATAATTAAAACTTGGACATTTTGTCATTAGACATTGATTAGAAATTCTTAATTCGGGAATTAGGAATTTGAAGTCTCCCGTACTTATAGTACTTAATTTATTAGTCAACATTCAATTCTAAAATCATTTTTCTTTTCCTTCCTCTCTCAATCCCTCAATTCCGCTCCATCTTTTTATCTTATCTTCTATTACATTTCTCTCACCACCATATCTTTCTCGAGAAACTTTGACAATCTTTTCTCTATTGCCTGTCCTTAAACTTTTTGGAGAAGGCGGCAAGGAGAGTGCGGAAAAAGCATCTTCTGCTACTCCGTCAATCATTAATTTTACATATATCTCGTATTTAGCAATATTTACTAAATCGTTTTCTGTGAATATTGGCTCAAATTCTTTAACTAACTCTTCGGCATCAGTTGCACCTATTCTAAAACAAACAATGGTACCAATATTACCAAAAATAGCATCCGCTACTTTCTCGTCAAGCTGAGCAAGATATTGATGAGCTAAAATCAAACCCAAATGATACTTTCTTGCTTCAGATAAAATATCTGCAAAAGATTCTGTGGCAAAATTCTGAAACTCATCAACATAGAGATAAAAGTCTTCTCTTTCTTTCTCTGGAACCTCCACCCTACTCATTGCCGCAAGATAAAGCTTAGTAATAATCATTGCTCCCAGAAGAGCACTAATATCTTCTCCTAATCTTCCCTTGGCAAGATTGACTAAAAGAATTTTCTTGTTATCCATAATATCTCTCATATCAATGCTAGATTTGGTCTGTCCTACAATATTTCGAATAATAGCACTAGAAAGAAATTGTCCTACTTTGTTCTGGATAGGAGAAATAGCCTCAGTTCTAAAAGTATCATGATACATTGCAAATTCTTCTACCCAGAAACGTTTCACTACAGGATCTGTAATTTGCTTAACAACTTTTTTGCGATAGCCTTTATCGACAAGCATCCTTGTTATCCCAAGCATAGTGCTAGTATGATAATCAAGAAGTGCTAAGATGGCATTTCTAAGAAGATACTCTAGGCGAGGTCCCCAAGAGTCTGCCCATATCTTTTTATAAACAGAGATGAGCCCTGATGCAACAAGGTGTCTATGCTCAGGGTTAACACTCTCTAAAACATTAAAAGCAATTGGGTACTCAGTATCTGCAGGGTTAAAATAAACTACATCATTAACTCTGCTAGAAGGCACAAAATCTAACATCCTATCTGCAAATTCGCCATGAGGATCAATCACACAAACACCATTTCCTGACTGAATGTCTGATATCATCATATTCTCAAGCATTGTGGTCTTTCCCATCCCGGTTTTCCCTACAAGATACATATGTCTTCTTCTATCATCTTCTTTTATACCAAACCTTACCCGCTGATTTCTAAAATTAGTTTCAGCAAAAGGAATAATTGGATTTTTATCATTAGGCATAGAGGAAGTTTAAAACCTAGGCAAAAAACGCAAAATATAAGTTAGAAATTAGAGTATTGGGCAACTAGGTTACTAAGCTATTAGGAACTAGGTATTTGTTACATAAAGAATAATTCGTAACGCCAAGTACGGTGAATACAACAAATGCTGTGCGGTTTAGTCGATCTATCTTAAAATCTAATCCTAGTAACCCAGTAGTCCCAAGTAGCCTAGGCTCTAAAAAATGAAAAAAACTACAAAGAAATACGTCAGACTAAACTATTAGGCTAACTTCCGACTACTGGTAAATCCATTGGTGGTTCAGATTTTCTTGCTTTTGTTTCAACAACACCAGGAACTTTCACGCTACTTTCAGGAACGTGGAATAACGATGCAAGCTCTTCTATATTTAAAACATAGCTTGGTAAAGACAAATCTCTTATTTTGTAAGCTTTGAGTACTTTTGCCTTTTTAATATTTAAACGATATTTAGTAAGATAATAATCAGCAGCAGTCTTAGTAGGAGCATAAGGCTTAATAGCATTCAGGTTCTGACTAGAATATTGGTTAAGTGCTCCCATAAAAGCGCCAACATGAGCTTTGCTAAAAACCTCTTTTTTACCTATATAAATAAAACGCATTTTTGTGTTAAAACCAGCCTTGCTTGTCTTACTTTGCACAGCAGCAACAATATCAGTCTCTCCCGGAGATAGATACTGCATCAAGCTTGGTAGCTCCTTAAGACGAGACTTGTCCTCTGTACTAGGCATATCTTCTGGTAATTGGAAGGGCGCCTGTATAAGCCTTCTTCCCATGTCAGTAAATTCATCAATAATTGGCTTAAAGATAGCAATGATAGGGTTTGTAGGTTTTTCCTCTGCCTTGGCTCCAATTAGTTTTTTTACTATTTTATCACCTGCTTCTTTCCAGAGATTATCTATTGGCTGGATAAGAATCTGAAACCACATACGCTCGTCAGGACCTATATTAGACATAGCACTAATAATACCGGCAATAGGATCAACTATTTTCTCTTCCTCTGCAGTACTTCCTTTTTCAAAACCAACATAAGTACGAATAGGATAAGCTTCTTCGTTTACCAAAATAAGGTCTGAACCCCAAAGATCATAATCTCCTTTTGTTACATCATATGTGGTAAAATCTACATAATCTTCAATCTGAGTTATCTCTGCATCAGGGTATTGGGCATAAACCTGAGATTCTACCAAATTTCTAAGTGGTACAGGAGTACGAATTATAAACCTCACCTCACCTCCCATACTTGCTATTTCTAGAGAAAGGTACTCTTGGAGTGCACCATGCCAGTACTTATCAACGACATTTATAGAGTGTATCATTCCCCAAAAGCCAATTATCATTTGCTCTGCGAAAAAAGGACTTCTTAAGTTATACTTAGGAATATTAATTACAAGATTAACCCACTCGATGCTAGCGAGAAATTGATTTTGCCTAATTTTCAACCAAGCCTTAAAGAGCATCCCTGATAGAGTGATAGGGACTATAAGCCACCATGCTTTTAAAAATACCCAGGCAATACCAGAGAAGAAGCCTGTAATACTTTGAAGAATCATAAACAAGGATTAAAAGTCACGAATCAAGAAAGAATTTTCCGCCCCGTCCGCCTCGGGCGGAACGGATCAACCTAGGGCTGAAGGGATTTTGGAACCAATAGTTATGTTTAGCTTTTCTGTACCTGTTTTAGAAATGAGGTGCAGTGTTCCTCTCCTTCACAAGGAGAGGCTAGGTGGGGTTAAAAGAGTCAAAGCAACTTTTTAGCTACAACCTAATCCCTAGCTAATCTGTACTTACTATCACTAGTCTCAATAATTCTCTTTGTTCCTTGAAGATTTAAAATAATAGTATTTTTTTGAACTAGTCTTTGCTTTAAAACCCTTTTTAAAATTTCCTCTTTAGATAAAGGTTTTTGTGCCTTTTTTAGAACATTAATAATTATATCTTTAGTAAAACCAGGTTGAAAGCCCCATTCCTTCAAAGCATACGTACCTCGTCCTACTAATACAAAACGAAAATCTTTAATTAATTCATTGTGAACTGTTTGAAAATAAGCCTTTTTATCATCAAAGCCTGCTCGATTAATTAATTTAGCAATTTCTTTAAAGTGAAGGGGCTTTCCTTCTCTTCTTACTACAAGATATGCTTTTCCTCTAATGCCTCTAGGGCGAATTTCCTGCCATGCAATAAGTCCCCACTCTCCAAAAGGGTTTTGATCAAACTTTAGACAAATATCTAGATAAGATACTAAAGCATCTTTTGAAAGACAATCCTTTCCTTTAAAATAAGATATTTTTTGAATCTTTGAAAGTAGGATTTCTTCTTTTAATGGCCTTCTAGCCTCTTCAAAAATATTCTCTGTAACTTGAGTTATCTTTTTTAGATTCTCTTTCTTAGCACCTTTCAAAAACCAATGATCATCTAAATTCCCTTTCTTTTTAGACTTAAAAAAAATAGGGCCTACTTCTAATGCTAAAATAAGGCTTGCATAATGCTTAGAACTACTGTCTTCTTTCCCAAAAACTAGTCTAAATAACCTTTCTTTAGTCGCCATCTTGCCTGAGACCTCTAAAGCCTTTTCTATACTATTTATCAAAGGTCGCAAAACCTCAAATCTTTCTTTTTCTCTGAGTTTCTCTAAAGCTGTCTTCTCAATCTGCCTTACTCGCTCTCGAGTAACACCCAAGCTCTTCCCAATAGATTCTAAAGTTTCAACACCATTTCCTAAAACATTAAATCTCTTATCTAAAACACACTGCATTCTTTCATCCTTCAAGCTTTGTAAGGCTTCTACTATTAGTTTAGAGGGGTCGGTCTCTCTTAAAGAAACCTCCTCTTTTCTAATGTCTAGATTTATCTTCCTATTCATTTAACATAAAAAATTGAATTGATTTTCAAATTTATCCATAATATATCACAAGATCTCTCAAGTGTCAAATGGGAACTCCTCAAGAAAACCGTTTACTTTATAGTGTTTTTACTCGAGATTAAAAAACCGTAGGTCTTAGATTCAAATCACTAAATTCCTATAATCCCTTATTTTACAGCAATTTAAGACATTTATCTCCTTTTTTCCGCAAAACGATGCCACAAAACTAAAAGAGGCACTGCAATAAAATCAGAAGAATAAGTTCCAATAATTACTCCACAGATGAGCGCTAAGGCTAAATAATGGATAGTTGTCCCGCCAAAGAGGAGAAGAGCCAACAAAACAAGAAATGTAGTAAAAGAAGTATTAAGAGATCTTACCAAAGCCTGATTTACACTTTTATTAGCAATTTCCTCAAAATCTTCTCCTGAATATTCCAAAAGATTCTCCCTAATTCTATCGAAAATCACGATTGTATCATGTACAGAAAAACCCAAAGTCGTAAGAAGCGCTGTCGCAAACAAAGTATCTACCTCAACCCCTCTAAAATGCCCTAAAATCGAAAATAATCCTACAACAATAAGAACATCATGGACAAGAGCAGTGACAGCAGTTACACCAAATTGCCAAGAGCTAAGAGGATGAGGTACTTTTCTAAAAGCATAGGAAAGGAAGAAAATAATACAGATAGATATTCCAACAATTGACCATAATGCTCTTCGTCTCAACTCATTGCCAATAGTAGGACCAATACTCTCAAAGCTATATTCTTTTGCTTTGTAATCTTTCTCTAAATCTTTTGTTAATTTATCATACCACATTTTATCTGTTTCCTTCATGCGCAAAATAACTCGATTTTCTTCTGTTTCTAAAATAGTTGGCGTACCAATTCCAGGCTCATAAGCTTTTAAATATTCTCTAAATTCATTTGTATCTGGTGCACCTTCTGCAAATTCTAATTCTAAAAGACTTCCACCGACAAAATCAATTCCCCAATTTAATTTCCAGAAATAAAGGGAAACAATACTAGTAATAATAAGTAAGCCTGATAATAGAAACCAAATTTTGCGTTTCTGAACGATTTTCATGAACTAAAGTTTATGTTAGATGTTAACGAATTATCAATACTTAGAACTTACGTTGCATAAATTTAGAACTGTTGCATAAATCAGGTAAACGAATCAAGAATCAGGAATTAGGAATCACGGACTTGAGAATTTTGAGTAAGTTTAGGACTCTGTATGTACTTTAGGAATAAGATGTAGTGTTCCTCTCCTTTATAAGGAGAGGTTAGGTGAGGTTAGGTGAGGTTAAAGGAGTTGAAAAAGAATTTCGAGTTTCAGATTTCTCTTAGAGCTCATCTAATAATTTCTATAAGCTAATTCCTAACTTCCCAATTCCTACTTTACGAACTTCCTCAAAATCCTCGATTTTCCCAACAGTATCAAAAATACTCTCAACACAACCATTGAACAAAATATACTACAAAGTACTCCAAGCCCTAAAGTGATTGCAAATCCTCGGACAAGACTTGTTCCAAACCAGGATAGAATTACGCAAGTTATTAAAGAAGAGAGGTTGGAATCGCGAATAGAATTCCAAGCATGGCTGAATCCTTGCTCAATTGCTTCTATTTTTGTTCCTCCTTTACGTAATTCTTCTTTTATTCTTTCAAATACTAGGATTGATGCATCCACTGCTATACCGATCGAGAGAATAAATCCTGCAACACCTGCTAAAGTTAAAGTAATGGGAATTAGCTTAAATAAGGCAAAAACAATAGATGCATAAATAAAGAGAGTAAAGGAAGAAATAAGACCAGGTACTTTATAAAAGAAAACCATATATAAAGTAACAAGCAGAATCCCAATTGTGCCTGCAATAATAGATTTTTGAATAGAAATTTTTCCTAGGGTAGGACCAATATTTTGCTGGGAAATAAGTTTTATTGGGACAGGAAGCGCACCAGAATTAAGCCTCATAGTAAGATCCTTTGCTTCTTGTAATGTAAAAGTACCAGTAATCACTGCCTCACCAGTTTTTATTTCTTCCTGAACAGTAGGAATGGAGATCGGAACGCCATCTAGAAAAATCGCAACTTGTTTCCCTATATTGCGTTTTGTAATGTCTGCAAAAAGCTTTTTACCTTCATCATCGAACTCCAGTGCTACTCTTGGCTTTCCAGTCTGCTGATCAAATTCAACCCGAGCATGCTTCAAATGCTCTCCAGAAAGACCTGTTGGCTTAAAGCCTATCTGAGGCTTCCCTTCTTCTGTAGGCACTGGTGCTTCTATTACTTCTTGAAGTTCCAAAAAAGGAGTCTCCCCAATCATATCTAATGCTTTTTTAATATCCTTAATACCGGGAAGTTCTATAATTACTCGGTAGTCTCCGCCCACTTTTGCTGTCTGAATAATAGGTTCATTTACTCCAAAAGTATTAACTCTTCTTTCTAAAACATCTCTGACACCTGATACTGCTTGATCATATTCTTCTGGTTTGATATTAGAAAGATCTGCTTGATAAACAAGGCGAGTACCACCCTGCAGATCAAGACCGAGATGAAGTTTAATTTTTCTATCAATATTAACACGCCATCTATTAATATTAATATCAGGACCTTTGGGGTAATCAACTAGTAATGCTAAACCTAATAAAAAAATGATACCGATAAATTTTAGCCAAAGTTTTTTGTTTTGGGACACGAAAAAAAATTAAAAATTAAAAATAAAAAAGTAAAAAAATAAATAAGAATTTGGAATATGGAATTTTTCCGCCGTAGGCGGACGGATCTGCCTATGGCTGAAGAATATAGAGACACAATTTATCGCATCTATCTCTACGATAGCCCAAAGACCAGCAATTGTCAAAACTTGCAAGGCCGTCTAAAAGGTGTTATTATCTAGAAAATATAACAAATACATAAAGGTAATGACGCTTTTGACAAAGCCGAACTGAGGGAAGAAATCCATCCGCCTCGGGCGGACGGAGAGTAGAACCCTTCGGGGAGTGCCCGTTATAGCACTAAGACTGTATCTTGTTAATACAATTAAGAGCAGCCTATCAAGGTTTAATTGGCAACAGTTAAATAAAGTAAGGTGGCACCGCGATTCTTTCGATAAAAATCGCCCTTGCGAGATTACTAGTTTTCATTCTTGTAGTAGTCTTGTGAGGGTGGTTTTTATTTCTCTCCTGCTCAGACTCCGATACCTCTGAAAAAATCCTAAGCACTAAATTCTAAATTCTAAACAAGCCCTAATCACCAAAATTCAAAATTCAAAACAATATATC
>PFNU01000112.1:0-1091 GCA_002792135.1 bacterium (Candidatus Torokbacteria) CG_4_10_14_0_2_um_filter_35_8
GATTAGACTATTAATAATCTTCGGAGTGGCACTGATCTGTTCTCTTCTAGATTACGTCTTGTCCCTTAGAGATGATAAAAAAATCTCCAAAGGAAAAGAGAGGAACAAGTAAAGAATAGGAAAAGGAAGAAATGCGATACATTTATAACATTGATCCTCGTTTGAATATTGGTAATCCAGCAGATCTTTCCATTACTCCCGACTGTGTTTTTATTACTGGAGGTATCGATTCTGATATTGGAGACAGAATAAGAAATGATATTCTTGTTGCTGAAGCAAATCGCTATATCACCAAGCAAACGATTCTTCCCGTAGTTATTAACTCACCCGGAGGAGATATTTATGAGATGCGAGCGATTAGAGATCTTCTAGAAGCGACGGACTTTGAAATTATAACAACCATTGTAACTGGTAAGGCTATGAGTGCTGGACTTTATCTAGCTTCTGGCGGAACAAAGGGTTTTCGTTGGGCGTCCCCCAATTCTCGTCTAATGCTCCACAGAGCTCGAACCTTAACTCAGGAAGATCTTGTAGATGAGATTGATGCAGAAGCAGATCTAAAGGAACTTCAGCAGTTGAATAAGGAAATGCTCGAGACTCTAGATCATGATGCGGGACAAGAACGGGGGTTCTTTAAGAAGATGCTTGCATCTCGCCAGGGAGGAGATTGGTTTCTAAGCCCCCGACAAGCTAAGAAACTTGGACTAATAGACAGAATCGGAATTCCGAAGATTACAATCTCGGTCTCTGTCGAAGTTAAGTATCAGTAAGTCTTAAACAACAACCTTATGAGTATTAAATGACAATCTTAACTATTGCCGAAGCTCCCGAAAATCATACTATGAAAATGATAGAGTTAGCTCTGAGAAATAATCCTTACCAATCAAGAGTCTCGCGAGATTCTCTTCTCCTAACTCAACCTTCAACCGGGAAGAAGGTTTTTCTCAAGGAATATTGTGAGGATATTGTGGGAGATTCTAGAATGGGAATTCGATGTAAGGATGGAATCGTAATCATCTCCAGACTCGAATCTCCTCTTGGAGTAGTCTTTATATCTCTCCAGAAAATAACCCTTGATGGAAAGTTAGTAA
>PFNU01000112.1:1381-3486 GCA_002792135.1 bacterium (Candidatus Torokbacteria) CG_4_10_14_0_2_um_filter_35_8
CATAGAGCTGGAAGATGATGCAGAAACTCTTTTTAAGGTTCGGCAAGTAGTAGGATTCCGATCACTTCGAGAGGCAGCAAGATTTCATATTGATCAGAGAAGAAAAATTATCGAAGATCTTAGACTTCAGAATAAAGTAAGAGTTGGTGTAGATACTTTTCCTGGCCATCCAGAACATACAGAGAGATCAACTCTAGTTCCCTTAGTTGATTTTTTCTTCTCACAAATCTATCCTATCAGGAAAAGAGGAGAAAAACTTATCTCTTTCTACTCTTCTCTAGGTCCGGAGAAGTTTATTACAAAGGGATGGAGTCAAGTACAAAGAATTCCTAAGATTAATCAAATAGAGAAGAATATTGGAATCCCTCTCTGGTCTCAAAAATGGCCCGAAGAGATTCCATCTAATATAATTGTAGAAAATTATTTCCTCGCAAAACAATTAGGGTTTCAAAGAGTAAGGGGATGGAGTTCTAAGTTCGCTCTTGGAGTTAGAAAAAATAGTTACGCTTTAGAAGGAATGAGAAAAATCTATGAAAGAGAAAACTTCCACTGAACTGAATAAGGAACTTCAAGAGAAGAAAAACTATCTTGAAATTCATAAGAAAGAGATTAAATTACTGGAGAAAGAGTTAGATGAAGCTATAAAGAGAGAGGCAGAACCTCCAGAGTGGATTAGAGATTTTATCCAAACTCTCATAAAAAATGGTGTCCAAGAAGAAAAGATAGAGATAAATCCCATCTCCTCTTATCTAAGAATTGGTAAAACTCACCTGATTTGGAAAGATCCTTGTGGAGAATCAAAGACTTGTCAATTAGACGAAACCCTTTTGTGGACTCTTCCAATAACAGAGGAGGAAGTAATACTTATAAAAACCTTCGCCCAATTTAAACAAAAAGAATATCTTGAGAGTATTTCAAAGGCTAAAAGTAATGGTCAATATCTATAAGGAATATACTTTAAGTCTTACTCGGGAGAGCATTAAAAGACTAGAAAACCTAACAACTTTCCTAGGAATCTCACCCCATCTAATTTTAGAGCTTTGTATTTTCTATGGAAGAATACATCAAGAAGAATTGAGAAAACTTTCCGAAGTTCTTATTTCAAAGGAGAATCAACAAGATGACCCTAAAGTGTCCATACTGTCAGCAAATGGGAAAGTATAACAATACAATTGTTCTCCGACAAGAAACTCCAGGAGTGGGGTGAAGAAAGTTTTTCTAATGCCATGCTTATTCTAGTAGATCTTCAAGAGAACTATAGAGAATATCTTGAGAGTATATCTCCAATATCAAATAGAATTATAAGAAATATTAGGAAGAGGATAGAAGAAGCTCTAGATAACAGAGAGAAAATTGTTGTAATTCTAGAAGAAGTTCCAACACAGCCATTGATCTCCTTGGGACTATCAACAACTAGCACCTTTCGGAAATCTCCCAGAAGCTCAGGTTTCCAAGAGATTCAACATCTCATCTCTCCAAACGAGGAAATTACTCTAGGAGGAATGATGAGAGAATTTTGTGTGAAGGATTTATGGATAGATTTGAAAAAACACCATTTAAAAGTAGAGGATATAGATCCGAAGATTACTATCCCTTGCTTTCTTTTAGAGCAGGAGAAATCCCTAATATCCTCCGAAGAGCACAAGTTCTTCCAGAAGAGCAGGAAATTGTTCTTCTCAGCGATGGTATAATAGTGGTCGACGAAAAGAACCCTATAGCTCATCTCCTTCAAGGAGAAAAGATAGATAAAGTTCTTTGTGGATAGAGTTGAAGAGGAGAAATATAAAATGAGAACATTTCGAGAACTACCAGAGCAGACTAGAATACGTCTAACTGCCTACATCAAGAATAACCTTAATGTTTCGGCACCTATTCTAGCAGAAGATCTTCAGATTCTGAAGACTAGTATTATAACAATTAAGGGTAATTTAACTCGGAAGAATCAGAAGGGTTAAGAGGAGAAAAAAATGACACCAACAGATGTAACAGAAATTCGTTTCTATCCCTCCAAGGGCGGACATCCCTCTATTATCGGAAATGCTTCAGTCACTTTTTCGACAGGATTGGTTGTTAAAAACTTTACTATTTGGAAAAGTAAGAATGGT
>PFNU01000020.1:0-665 GCA_002792135.1 bacterium (Candidatus Torokbacteria) CG_4_10_14_0_2_um_filter_35_8
AGGTATAAGATTAAAAAGATTATTAGGTGTTTTAGTTTGGATTTTACAGCAACTCAAGTAAGTAAGTTACTTGGTATTAACAGGAATACAGTTAATAGATATTTTAATATATTCAGGTGGGTTATCTACAGAACACGGGTATCAGAATTTAAGAAGTTTATCGGAGAAGTAGAACTTGATGAATCATACTTTGGTCCTAGGAGAATAAAAGGAAGAAAAACTAAGAGAGGGAGAGGGACTCATAAGAAACCAGTGTTTGGAATATATGAGAGAAATGGAAGAGTATATACAGAGATAATACTAAGCTGTAGTAGAAGAATACTCAGAAAAGTTGTAGAAGGAAAGGTAGATTTAGAAAGTACAATCTATTCAGATGCTTGGAAAGGATACGATGGACTTGTTGACGTAGGATTTAATAAACACCTTAGAATTAATCATAATATAGATGACTTCATCTTGCGGGAAGGGAATACATATAAATGGCATAGAATCTTTCTGGAGTTTTACAAAGAGAAGACTTACTAAGTTAGAGTGGAGTAAAAAAGAACTTCAACCTACACTTAAAAGAATGTGAATGGAGATGGAATAAGAGTGATATACAATTAGAAGAAGAACTAACTAAAATTCTTAAAAAATACTATTAAGAGTTGTCCATATATTCTATT
>PFNU01000020.1:729-4048 GCA_002792135.1 bacterium (Candidatus Torokbacteria) CG_4_10_14_0_2_um_filter_35_8
TTAGAATTAATATAATTTGTAAATTTCAAAAACAACCTCAAAACCACCTCTTTACATCAAAGAACCATTTTGCATTCTCTTCATCATCATCTGTTGAAACTGCGCATGGCATTGAGACAGGCATTCTTTAATACCATCTTCTAAAGTTTCTTTTTTATCAGGTGATAAAAGCTCTTCTGCAATATTTACTTCTTGTACATCTTGATTTCCGTCCATTACAATTCTTACCTGATCCGATAAAGCAGATCCTTCTAGTCTTTCTTGGGCTAGCTCCTGCTTCATCTGATTTGCTTGTTTGCGTAGTTGATTTAGATCGCTTAAGCCACTTAGTAAGCCCATAAAGTAAGTTTAAAGTTTAAAAATAAAAAACAAAAAAACTATAGAACAAAGTTAATGCAAATTGATACGAATTCGTCTCGGACGAATGGACCACGAATATCTTGTACGAATTATTTTTAGCTTGTACCGTATTACGGCACTTGTAGGAAGTTTTCGCCCTAGGCGGATCAGCCTCAGACTGAAGCTTATAGCTTTTTAGGGTCCTAAATCGCCGCTCACAAGCTAAGAAGCTAAAAAGCTAATTCCTAATATCGTAATTTATAATTCATGATTCCTCACTCAAACCGCCACTTCCTCTGGAACCGCATCCTGCCCTTCCTTAATTTTCGTTTCTAGACTCTTAAAACTCACCTGATGTTTATTAAAGAATAACGAAGTTTTTCCTGTAGGTCCATTTCTGTGTTTTGCAATTAAAATATCTGCTATATTTTTACGGTCAGCGTCAGGCTTATATAATTCTTCTCTGTAGATAAATAATACCACATCAGCATCTTGTTCAATAGATCCTGATTCTCGAAGGTCTGCAAGTTTGGGGATAGGAGGTTGCCTTGATTCTACTGCTCTTGAAAGCTGAGAAATAGCAAGAATAGGAATACTAAGCTCTTTGGCAACTCCTTTTAAAGCTCTAGAAATTTCTGATACCTCTTGAACTCTATTCTCCCGAGAGGTTCCTTCCATGAGCTGAAGATAATCAACAACAAGAAAGCCAATCTTATGCTCTGCCTGCAGTCTCCTTGCTTTTGTTCTTATCTCCATGACATTACAACTTGCTGAGTCGTCAATAAAAATTGGTGCTTCAGATAATGCTCCCATAGCATAGCCAATTTTGGGGAAATCATCACTTTCCTTGCGATCCCCAAGATGCCCTGTACGCATTTTCCAAAGATCCACTCCGGCTTCTGCACATAAAAACCTATCCACAAGCTCCTCCCTAGACATTTCTAAACTAAAAATCCCAACAGGTACTTTTTCTCTTACTGCAATATGCCTTATAAAATCACAGGCAAGAGCACTTTTTCCTACAGAAGGCCGAGCAGCAAGGACTATTAAGTTTCCTTTTTGAAAACCCGCAAGCATATTATCTAGATCCGCAAATCCTGTTGAAAGCCCTCTTAATTTGCCTTCGCCTCTATGAAGTTGATCAATTCTATCAAAAGCCTCAGTTAAAACGTTTTTAATGGGAATAAACTTTTCTTTTAAAAAATTCTGCGAAACATTAAAAAGCGTGCTTTCTGCTTTATCTAAAATCTTAGAAATATTCTTTCTTTCGCTTTTATATCCCATTTCTATAATCTTGCTTGCAGCATTAATAAGCTTTCTCAAGGTTGATTTCTTCTGAACAATATTTGCATAATAAGTGACATTTGAAGAAGTAGGAACAGAATTCACAAGCTCAGCAAGATAGGACCTTCCTCCAACTTTTTCTAAATCGCCTTTTTCTTCTAATTTTCCAGAAAGAGTAAGTAAATCAATCGGCTCTCTTTCATCATACAAATCCAACATTGTCTCATAAATCTTCTCATGAGATCCTTTATAAAAATCATCGGGTTTCAGAGTATCGGCAACTTGAGTAATAGCGTCCTTATCCAGCATCAAAGCTCCAAGAACCGACTTTTCTGCCTCAATATTCTGTGGTGGAACCCTTGCTTCTTTATTTTCCTCACTAATAAACTTGGGGTTTTCTTTTTCTAGGTTTTTTATATCGGGCATTATAGGTTTTTAAAATTACTTAAATTTAGTATATCATAGAAAGTTTTTTTGAAAAGTTTAAAATTGGTTTATAAAATGTAGATAATTTTTTTAAAAAAATAAAAGAGAAATTGATTTGTTATAAATATCAAATTTAAAAAACACTGGAGAATATAGAGATATTCTCCAGGATTAATTACATCTGTTAGAGACTACTTTCTCCAACTATCTTGTAGTCCCGGCTAATAAAAAATAAATCTTTGCTCTCGCCCTATTTCTTTTTTTTCTTCGTGCGGCGTTGTTCTTTTTTACAATCCGGGCAATACCATCTTTTATCTTCTCCTTTAATCTTGGCACGACGATGCTCGGAACACCAAGGAGGACGCCGCGATGTTGAAAACGGGCGAAAGCCTTTTCCGGACATATTACACCTCCCTTCCATATTTTTCTAATTTCAGTATAGCATAAAAAAACTTTCAGGGAAGTCGAAAGAGGGTTAATGGGATATAGATAACCTATTCTTTATGAGAAAACCGCTAGGGAGAAGTGTAGAAAGCGTCTTCTCCCTTTGCGGCTTACGGCCTTCTGCATTCTCTACCACTAAGTTTTAACTTTTTTAGGGCACTTATTGAGGATAATCAGTGGGTATGCCCAGATGGTTGCAGTCCGGATGAAAAGAGCTAAGGCAGAAGGAAGTAAAAAAAGAGCAAAAATTTTTAGAGGAGTAGTTACGTTAAGTACTACTCCTCTCATTTAAACCCACATTCTTTAAGGACAAAATCCAACAGAGTCTACCTCTATGGTTTTAGGTAAATCCCTCCACCATACTAAATGACCTTCTCTATCAACTTCGTAGATAACTCCATATCTTTTAGCGTCCTTGAGAGAGAAGGGGGGAAACATGTCGCTTTTTTCAAGATAGTTAGGAAAAAGTTCGAGAATTTGCTTATATATCTCTCCTTCCTTACCTAGAATTCTATCTCTAAAAAAAAGATTAACATGCTTGGGACCTTCATATGTGTAAGTCTCTTGAAAGTCCTTAAAGTTCTCTTTAAGAACCGGAAAAATTTTTTCCGTCGATGGCCAAAATTTAACCTTAAACACAAGGGCAATATCAGGCATTTTAATCCCTCCTTATTTAGAATTTTTCCCCTTATTTAGCATATATGAAGAGACGTCTGCGTAATTTCAGTATATCATAGGCTCTAGACTAGAACATAACTATGTTTTAGTCTAAGAGTATGGTTAAGAAAGCTAGGTTATCAAGGTATAAGATTAAAAAGATTATTAG
>PFNU01000115.1 GCA_002792135.1 bacterium (Candidatus Torokbacteria) CG_4_10_14_0_2_um_filter_35_8
TTTTTGAACCAGCAAGAATATACAAAAGAAGTTGAAAATGAAACCAAGAAAACTCTGGATGAAATCCAAGAATTAGAAAGACAATTAATGCAAAAAGAAGGTGAATTAACACTAGAAAAACAAGAACTTACCACTTTAAAAAATCATCTTGAAAGTCAAAAACAAGAGCTAACTGAACAGAAAAAGAGTAAAGAAATGCTTCTTGCTAAGACTAGAATGCAAGAAGAAGAATACAAAAAAATAGTACAAAATATTAATAAACAGAAAAGTTTATTACTAGGGGATATCGATGACCTCTTAGTAAAAAAGCAAGACGAGCTTGCTAAAATCCGGGCTCGACAGAAAACCCCAACTTCAAATCGTGCATCCACAAGCTGGTATTATAGCCAAAAAGATCCTCGTTGGGCATATGATACTATTGGTTGGTCAAATTCTCTTATGAAAAACTATGGCTGTGCTGTTACAAGTATTGCTATGGTATTTAAATACTATGGCATCAATATTACTCCTGGAGAACTTGCTAAAAAACCAATATTTTATAACGACTTGATAGTCTGGCCTAGCCAGTGGGCATTTCTTAAGCTAGTGTCAAACACTTATCACAGAGGTGTGAGTTGGAGTCAAATAGATAAAGAAATCGCCCAAGGTCATCCTGTGATAGTATTTGTAAAAGCAAATGGAATAGGTGCGGGCCACTACGTTGTAATTACTGGAAAAGACAACACAGGACACTATATAGTACATGATCCTATCTGGGGTCCAAATATCTATCTAGATACCACTAGGGCTTATATTGGAGCAATTTACAATACGACCACTGCTATAGACCAAGCTATAATCTACCATCCTTATTAAACATAAACAGAAAAACTCAACTTCTTAAATAACAAAGCACTCTCTAAAAAGGGTGCTTTTATTGCGGAATAATATTGTGCGACATAATCCTTGCAATCGAAATTTGCTTGTTCTTCAATAAACAATATAAAAAATACACTGATAATCTCTAGTCTTGTAACAGTGGCTTAGAGATTTCCATGGAGAAGTCTTAGCAGTAAAAACCAGAGAAGCATCAAAATATAATATAATTCAAACAGAGAACAGTTTTAATTATGCTTAAACTGCTCTAGAAGAATTCAACAAAAGATCGAAACATATAAAATATAATATAGTTATAGTGTGTTTGATAATTCTCTCCCCGTCTCTTCCATTTCGAAGTGTCACAAAATAAACATTGTGCGACTCAAGATTTGAGACAAAAATAATCCTCTTCTCTCTAAATTATACCCCTTTCCCCCTCTTCTAAGTAATCAATTTATTAAATATAAATTCAATTATAGCTTTTTACTTTACTCTAAAAAATTATTTTCCATTCTCAAACCGTTAAACAGTCCTCTCAATTCCCTCCTCTAGACCAATCCTAGATCTCCACCCTAGCTCTCTTCCTATCTTTGAATAATCCTTGGTGCTTTAAATTCTTTACCAAGCTTACCTTGAGTTTCTTCGGCCCTCCAGAGTTTTCACTTACTAAAGCTTTAACATTAGCTTTAGTAGCAATCTCCTTGATTTACTAATTTGTTTACCCACGCAAGAGCTAATAAACCCTGCTCCTTAAGTAAGAAGGCAACTGTAAAATAAAATCAATCTTTATTTGCTTTACTATGATAATCTTCTATCGCTTTATGTAAAGCATCAGACGCCAAATTAGAACAATGCATCTTTTCTGGAGGTAGGCCATCCAAAGTATCTGCAACATCGTCTCTTGTTATCTTCATAACTTCATCTAAAGTTTTGCCCTTAGCCATCTCAGTAGTCATGCTTGATACCGCAATTGCAGCACCACATCCCAAAGTCTCAAATTTTATATCTGAAATATACTCTTTATTACCCTTTCTATCCACTTTAATATACATCTTCATCAAATCTCCACAAACAGGATTTCCTGCCTCCCCTATTCCATCTGCATCAGAAATAGATCCAAGATTTCTTGGATTCTTAAAATGCTCCATAATTATATCATTGTATATAGGCATAACTTTATTTTACAAACAAATCCTAAATTCCAAATCCTAAGTCCTAAACAAATTCAAAATTCCAATTTCTCAAATCCAAAATAATAGGTTCTTCTGCGTATTAAACTGTTTTGAATTTTGGTCATTTGGGTTTAGATATTGTTTAGTGCTTGGGATTTAGTGCTTAGAATTTAACTTGGTTGGTGCCATTTTTCTTAGCCTTGTAATAATCTTAGGCAAGACTTTCAAAACCCTATCTATATCTCGCTCAGTTGTGTCTTTACTTAAAGTAAACCTAAGACTTCCATGTGCAAGTTCCGCAGAAATGCCCATAGCAAGAAGTACATGAGAAGGCTTTAAAGACTTAGAAGTACATGCAGAGCCCGTTGATGAAGCTATCCCCTCTAAGTCCAGTGACATCACAATGCTCTCTCCTTCTACGTTTTCAAAAGCAAAATTTGCATTATTGGGAAGTCTTTTTTTTGGATGTCCAGAAAGATGTGAGTTCTTAATTTTTATTGATGCTCCACTAATAAGTTTATCACGAAGTTTTGTAATCTTCTCGTTCCTTTCCTTCCTTCCCTCCATAACTAATTCTAAGGCCTTTCCTAATCCTATAATTCCTGGTACATTTTCTGTTCCTGCTCTCATCTCAAATTCATGACTTCCTCCAATCTGAATACGATTTATGCAAGTTCCCTTTCTGATATATAAAGCACCAATTCCTTTTGGACCGTAAATCTTATGTCCTGAAAGAGAAAGAAGGTCAATTCCTAACTTCTCTATATTACAATCAAGATATCCTGCTGCTTGTGTCGCATCCGTATGAAAAATAATATTATACTTTTTAGCAATCTTAGAAATCTCGGAAATAGGCTCAATAGTACCAACCTCATTATTAGCATACATGATGCTTACTAAAATTGTATCAGGAGTAATAGCCTTTTCAACATCCTTTGGGCTCACAATACCATATTTATCAACAGAAACCAGAGAGTAACTATCAAGCAGTCCCTTTTCTTTCCAGAATTTTAAAGTTTCTTCAACAGCATGATGCTCTATAGGAGAGCTTATAATATGCTTTTTTTCCTTGTTTGATGCTAAAATTACACCTAAAACTGCAAAATTATCTGACTCTGTTGCTCCACTTGTAAAAATTACTTCTTCAGGAGAACAGTTTAAGAATTTAGCAACTTTCTCGCGTGCTAGGTCAACTGCAGCTCTTGCATCTTGCCCCCACTGATGCAAAGAAGAAGCATTGCCATAAACTTTATTAAAATAAGGAAGCATTTCTTTTAATACTCGCTCATCAACTTTAGTTGATGCTGCATTATCCAAATATATCTTCTTCTGCATAAATTTTACTTAATTTTAAACTAAATCAGCAAGCTTAATATTATTTAAAGTCCTTCTTATCTCATCTCGTACCCTTCTCCAAACTCTTTTTGGTGCACAAGTTTTCTCTAAACTGCACTTTTTTTCCTCACAAGGAACAAGATTAATAGGTCCCTCCAAAGCTTCTGTAATCTCTAAAATAGAGATCAATTTTGGATCTTGTGCTAAAAAATAACCACCTTTTACGCCTTTTTCCGCTTTAATTAACTTTTCTTTTTTAAGTTTTGCAATTAGTCTTTCTAAATAAGATTTAGAAAGACCTTCCTTTCTAGAAATTTCTCGGACCGAACACACCTTACTATTCTTAGTATATAAAGCAATATCTACCATTGCTCGTAGTCCATATTGTGCTCTTGTTGAGAATTTCATAAATTATAAAGCCGACCGTTTTAGTATGTTTTTAATATATTACTACGTTAAAAATTAAAGTCAAGGGGAAAAGAATCAAGAATTATGAACCACCCGTGCTTTGCCATTCCCGCGAAGCTTGTTCCTGTGAAAATAGGAAACGGGAATCTATATTTATAGTATGAATCCGCCTCGGGCAGATAACATTCTCCCTAGTTCCTAGTGCCGTAGCACGGGACGTAATACGTTCCTCAGGCAGAGCTGTCTAGTAGCCTTTTCTTTACACTTAATTACTGCTATAATACATTCACAATATAATTCATCAAACTATCAAAATATGAGAACTTCTTATTCTGCTCTCGACACTTTCAAAATGTGTCCTAAAAAATACAAATTTAAATACATTGATTACATAAAAGAACCTCCAGCTGTAGAGCTTTTTTTTGGTAGCTTGATTCACAATGTCTTACGATTTTTGCATTCTAATGAAGATAGATCACCAGCTCTTAATGAAATCGTTGATTACTATAGTAAAAACTGGCAGCCAGAGGATCTTTTTCAAGAAAACAAAGAAGAAGAGAAGTATAAGTTCCAAGAAGGCATTAATATTATTACTAACTATTATAAGAACCATTTCCCTTCTCCTAATAAAATATTGCAGCTTGAAAATAAGTTCTATCTGCCAATCAGCAAAGAACATGCAATTTCAGGAGTTATTGATAGGATTGATAAAATTTCTGATAATGTTATTGAGATAATTGATTATAAAACAAACAAAAGAGTACCTCCCCAGAAGTTTATTGATGACAATCTCCAACTTTCTATTTATAACCTAGCAGCAAATAATCTTTGGAAAGATGTTTCTAAAGTAAAACTTACTCTTCACTTTGTGAAACCTGATTTTAAGGTCTCAACCGAAAGGACAGCAGGACAACTCCAAGAAGTAAAAAAAGAAATTCTTAATACCCTTTCTCAACTTCAGACAAGTAAATTTGAAACCCGACCTGGAATCTACTGTGATTTTTGTGGCTATAAAAATATCTGTCCTTTGTTTAAAGATAAAGACAGGCCATTAGAATCTAAAGAAAAAATAACAAAACTTACTGATGAGTTTATTGAGCTAAAAAGTAATGAAAAGGAAATCAAAGTAAGACTTGAGGAAATCAGAGAAAAAATTCTGCGTTACCTAAAAAAGCAATCCTTAGAAAGAATCTATGGTACCAGTGGAAATATTACTAGAAAAACAAAAAGAATTTACGATTATAATCATCAAAAAATAAAAGAAATTCTCGAACCACTTGACAAATTTGACGAAGTATGGAAGATAGACTCCCCAAAACTTAAAAAACTCCTTAAAAAACTTCCTCCTGAAATTCAAAATGAGATTGAAAAGATAAGGTCTTTAAAAAACGAACTGAATTATCTAATTGCTAGAAAAAATTAAAATTAAAATCATTCAACACAACTATGAGGAGCCCTTCCAGAATCCTCCGCCTCTTTTTCAGATTGAAACCAAACTTTGTTCTCCTCTTTAATACGCTTCGCAGAGCCACAATCTGGCACATGATATGTCTTGCTATTTTTACTAGCAACAAATTTACCACTTACTTTACCTTCCTGATCCTTCGTTTCACTCTTCTGATCTTCATCCGAAGATTCTAACTCCCCATCTGACTTCTTACTAGATTCTCCTTCCGAATTCTCGTTATCTCCATCATTAGCGCAAGCCAGACCTAAAATTGCAGACCCGGAAAGAACTATTTTAGCAACATTATCTTTATTCACAACCTGAATTTCGTCTTCCTCTGCAATTTCTATTTTAAATTCATCCTGATCATCTTTTTGAACAACATCTTTGTTCACAAAGATTTCGTTTTCTGGTAGCACTCTCCCATACAAATACTCGTCTTCCACTCTCTTAACTTCCAGAAGGGTATCACTCTTCGTAGATTCACCTAACACAGAAGGTGTTTTTTCTACTTTCGATATACTCCACCTTCCTATCCCAAAACCAATAGCGCATGTCAAAACAAGACAAAGAAAAAAGAAGAGATTATCCTGATTTTTCCTAAAAAACTTGACAACTCCCTTTATATTTAGCATAGTTCTTTGAAACTAGGGTTTAAAAAAATATTTGACTTAAAAGGCCTCAATTGCTATATTAACCTAAGAGATAATTATTATTTATTTTTAGTTTTGCATTTTTAATTTTTAATTTACTATTGTGGCTCATCGGAAAACTGGTGGTACAACTCAATATGGAAGAGATAGTGCATCCAAAAGGCTTGGAGTAAAACTTTTTGCTGGACAAAAAACAAAAATAGGATCTATTCTTGTACGCCAAAGAGGAACAAAGTATCATCCAGGACGTAATGTTAAAAAAGCGGCTGATGATTCTTTATACGCCCTGAAAGAAGGTATTGTCCAGTTTACAAAAAAATCTAGGATTAAATTTAACGGCAATAGAAAAAAGACCACTTTCGTCCATGTCCTGCAGAAAAGCAACAAAAAACAATAGAGAATAGCTAGCAACATAGCAAAAGTACTTAGTTCTACAACAACAACTTTCCGCAAATATAGAGTTTAAGGAAAGTTTTTTGTTGTATATTGTAATTATCCTTGTTTCAAATTTAAGGTTTTTATTTACTTCTTTTTCCCTGAAGAAGTATCAGCCCCTACTTTTAATTTTATCTTAAAAGATCCTTTCTCTCCAAAATTCACTTCTATTAAGTATTTCCCTATTTCTTTTATAGGCTTACTAAGTCCTATATTTTCAGGATTAATATTAATCTTAAATCCATCAAAAATAGCCCTAGCAATATCTCTCTTAGTAATTGAGCCAAAAAGCTTCCCACTCTCCCCTACTTTTGCACTCAAAGTAAGAAATTTATCTTTCCTTTCTTTAATAAATTTTTCAAATTTAACTAGAGTCTTCTTTTGCAACTCTTCTTTTCTCTCCTGCATTTTTTTAATACGATCTATTTCTCCCTTAGTTACTACCTTTGCAAGACCTCTGGGAAGTAAAAAATTTCTTGCAAACCCATTTTTCACATTAATTATTTGATTTTTTTCACCAATATGAGGTACTTGCTGAGTAAGGATCATTTTCATAATTTTAGGTATTAGGTGTTTCCTCCTTCGCCTGCGGGCTACGGAGGATCAGCTGAGGCTGAAGGTTGTAGAGAACAGGCATTAAAATTAAAAAATCCTAATCCCTATTATCTATTCCCTAGAATACTACATTTTCGACAAATATTCAAGGGCTTCATCAAATTGAGGGTCTTTCCCTTGACCAAAATCTTCGGCTGTAAAATCTATTTCAACATCAGGCTTAATACCTTTATCTTCAATATTCACCCTTTTTGGAGTTAGCCACTGGGCTACAGTAAGCTTGAGAGCAGATGATCTTTCCAGTATTTCCAAAGATTGCACTGATCCTTTGCCAAAACTCTTTTTACCTATAAGTTTTATCCCTTTATTATCCCGCAAGGCTCCTGCTACTATTTCTGATGCTGATGCACTACCTTCGTCAATAAGAACCGCAACTTTCTTGTTTGATAATAAATTATTTCCTGTTGCTTTTAACTCTTCTTCAAAACCACCGCTTGTTCTTCGGACAGAGACTGTCATACCTTCATCTAAAAAGTACGATGCAATATTAATAGCAGAATCAAGATACCCTCCGGGGTTTCCTCTTAAATCCAAAATAATCTTATCTGCTTTATTTTTTAAGACGCCTTGTACAGCATTTTCAAAATCACTTTCTATCCTATCCCCAAACATAGCAATTCGAATATAGCCAATACCTTTCTCTTTCATTTCCCAACTTACATTCTCAATCTCTATTACATCTCTTTCTATTTCTATCTCTTTGGGGGTTTCTATTCCTTTCCGAATAATAGTAAGCGCTACTTTGGTTCCTTTCTCTCCTCTAATTAAGCTTACCGCCTCATCAAGAGTAAGATTCTCAGCATTATAATTATCTATTTTTAAAATTACATCCTTTGGTTTTAATCCTGCTTTGCTGGCAGGAGTATTAGGAAGAGGAGAAATAACAGAGAGTTTATTGTCATCATTAATACCTATCTCAGCACCAATTCCTTCAAAAGACCCTTCCATGCTTAAAGAAAACTTCTTATACTCCCCAGGGTCCATAAAAGCAGTATATGGATCATTTAATGAAGAAACCATGCCTTTCACTGCTCCATAAATCATCTTCTCTTTGTCAATTTTCTCTCTGTTGAAATAATCCTTTTCCAAAAGATTCCAAACCTCCCAAAAAAGATCCATCGAAACATTAGGAGGTTTTTTACTAAAAATAGATGTAAGATCATAGCTTTTTCCATCAGAACCAGAGCTTGCAGTTCTCCTGCCAACATACAACCCTACAGCAAAAGATCCCAACAAGAATACCGTTAGAAGGTATACAGTAAGAAATTTCTTAAAAAATTGTCTGCGTTTACGAAATAACATTGAGTTAGGTGTTAGGTTTTAGGTGGTAGGTTTTAAAGATTCTTAATCAAGAATCTAGAATGAGGAACTTGAAATCAAGGATTCAGAATACCTTGAGTCATTGGGCATTGGGTATTGGGATTTGATTTCCGCCTTCGCTATGCTTCAGCGGATCAGCTGCGGCTGAAGAAATTAGAAATTCAGAAATTAGAAATTTGCAGCCTTTAATTCTAAAAGATATAAGAAGGCATTAAATAAATATCAAAAAAAGGTCAACTCTCACGCCTTGTCACCTTCCTCCCCACACAGTTAAAACTACTCTTATGGTCTTTAGTAAAATCACTATATCAAAGAAAATTGAGCAGTGTTTGATATAATAAAGATCGTACTGGAGCTTTTCTAAAGCGTCTTCCACCGATGCCCCATAAGGATAACTTACTTGTGCCCAACCTGTAAGCCCTGGCCTCACTATATGTCTTTTTTGATAGAAAGGAATCTTTTTTTCTAACTTTCTTACAAATTCCGGCCTTTCTGGTCTCGGACCAACAATATTCATATCTCTTCTCAAAATATTAATAATCTGAGGAACTTCATCAATTCTAGTTTTTCTAAAAAATTTCCCTACTTTAATGATCCTAGGATCATTATCTTTCGCCCAAACAGCACCAGTGTATTTTTCAGCATTAGGAATCATCGTTCTAAATTTATATACTAAAAATGTTTTCCCTCTTTTTCCTACCCTCTCTTGCTTAAAAAAAATAGGGCCTCTTGATGATAACTGCTGTGCAAAAACAATAAAAGGTAAAAAAGGTAGGAACAAAACCGCACCTGCTACCCCCAACAACACATTAAACAAGATCTCAGTAAATTCCCTCAATTCAGAATCTTTTAAGATTTGATTAAATATTACCCAACTCCCTTCAAGATTCTTAATAGGAATTTTACCTGTTAATTCCTCATAAAGATCCGGCATATCCACTAACTCTATTCCTCTTCTCTCCGCATAATAAATTGCTCTTAAGAAACTGTCTGAAATAGCACATCCTTGTCCACAAAAACTATTAACTAGCATATTAATATTGAACTTTCTAATAACCTGTAATATTGCCTTGCTGTCTCCTAAAACTGGAACCTTCTCTACTCTACCTTCTCCAATTTTTAAAGAATAAACTTTGTCTGGAGTTCTATCATCAATAAAACCTACCAGAAGATAACCTAAATTAGGATTTTTAAAAATCTCTCTTGCTATTTCTCTCCCTGTCCAATCAACACCTAAGACTAATACTCTTTTTCGAAATTTTGGCTGAGATACTATAAAGCCAAAAATAAACCTCCAAAAGTACAATAGAATAATTATCAAAACAGCATGAAGGAGAAAAACTCTTTGCGGAAAATCTAAATCATCGAAAAGACCAGAAAAAAGATAAAGAATAAAACCAATAATAATAGTGCTAATAATAATGGTTTTTAAGAAAATATCAGTATTGTAAAGAACATCAAATGCTCTCTCAACATCATAGGCTTTGTTTAAAAATAGTACTACAAACCAAATAATTGGAATCAGAACACAAAGCCAAGTATAGCTAAAAAAGAAAAAGATAGCATACTCCTTCTCTGCAATTACCAGAAAAGCAATAGCTAGCGCCAAAACAATCAATAAGAAATCTCCTAGGGAAAGCAGGATCTTCCTTTTTGGTATATTACGAAACAAAGATGCCATAATAGATTTTAGATAAATTGTGGGTCGTACAGGGTTCGAACCTGTGACACTCTGCTTAAAAGGCAGATGCTCTACCGACTGAGCTAACGACCCTTCTTGCGGAAAATCCCAAATTCCAAGCACCAAACTACAAACAATATCTAAATTCCAATCTCCAAAATTCAAAACGAATAGCCTCGTCATTCTGATCCGCCCGGGTCCGCCTCAGGCGGAGGAGCGAAGAATCTCAACCTTTCGGTATATATCTAACGTTGAGATCCTTCTCAGCCTGAGGCTGATCAGGATGACGACGTTTAGAATTTTAGATTTTGAAATTGGTGCTTGTTTGAATTTCGAAACTTGAGATTTAGGATTTAATAAAACTAGAAGGTATCCAGACAACCAGCATATTAAGTATCTATACCGCCACTTCTGTTATTGCCCAATATTTTGCCAAATCCTTTCAAAATCTCTAAAGGAATAGCAAAAACGATTGTATTTGATTGATCAGAGCTTAAATCGTTAAGAGTCTGCAAGGTTCTCAAGTGCAATGCACCTGAAGCCCCAGAAAGTATTTTAGCAGCTTTTGCCATGTTATCAGCTGCAATAACCTCTCCCTCTGCTTTAATAATTACTGCTCTTTTCTCACGCTCCGCCTCTGCTTGCTTTGCAATAACCCTCTCCATCTCCTCTGGCAAAATTACATCTTTTAATTCCACGGCATCTACTTTGATACCCCAAGGATCTGTTGCTTTATCCACAACTTCTCTTATTTTCTCAGCTAGTTTTTCTCTCCCGCCAAGCAACTCATGTAAAGAAACCTCACCTACAATATTTCTCATTGTAGTCTGAGCAAGCTGGGAAACCGCATAGTAATAATCCTCAACTTCCAAAATTGCCTTTTTAGCATCAGAAATTTTGTAATAAATTACTGCATTAACATGCACAGAAATATTATCTTGAGTAATCGCCTTCTGATCAGGAACATCAACTGCTTTTACTCTAACATCAACTTTTCTATAGCCCTGGAAGACAGGAATAACTAAGTTCCAACCAGGATCCATAAGCCCTTTAAATTTACCCAGTTGAAACTTTATCCCTCGTTCATACTGATTGATTTGCTTAATGCTGGCGAACAAGATTCCTAAAACAGGAATTAAGGTGATTAGTACAGCTTCCATAAATTTAAAATTAATTAATAAAAGAAAAATACCTAAGAATAATTTACATCTTAGGTACTATTTTATAATAAAAAAGTTAAGAAAGCAAACGAAATTAGCATAAGATTACTCTTCTGTCTTCTTTTTCTCAGATGCGCCACCCTTTACAAAAATCATTGCCAAAATCGGAACTACAATCCAGAGAAACCTAGCCATCTCAGAAGTAAAAATATTGACTGTTGTTTTAGAAAATACGGAAAGTCTGGACTCCGGCAGAAAAGAAAGAAGGATAGAAATCAAAAGTCCCACATGTAAAAAACTATAAACAAAGATCTGCCACCAATCCCCTATTGTATCAGCCTTCGCAATGGTCTTTTGCAGAGCTGAGCGCGACAAAAGAAAGAACATAAAAAGGAAGAACCCTACAAAAAATCCAATCCTTAAGACAAAAATCTGCTCTACATTGATATTGGCTGACACCTCGCTAAGAAAAGGCGCATGATCTACAACGGCAAGAGACATATAAATTGCAACTAGCATTGTTACTAACCTATCCCTTCCTAAGCTTATACCATAAACAAATGCTCCCACAACAAAGAATAAAACAATAAAAACATCCCATGTAGGATTTGCCCACGATAAATTAAATGCTAAATCTGTCATAGGTTTGATTAATAAGAAAAATAACTTATAAGAAAATAATACTAGGAAATGAAATAATTGTCAAAAAAAATGATTTTAGGGGTTAGGGGCTAGTAAATCAAAAAACTACCAAAACTTAAACTTTTGCTTTCTATTATTACTTATCTCATTATTAAATTCTTCTAGTAATCTTTTTGCTTTTTGGGAAAGCTTTTTAGGAGTTTCGATTTGAACTTCGACAATTTGGTCTCCTCTTCCTGAAGAATTCATTAAAGATACCCCTTTCCCTCTAATCCTAAAATTCTTTCCTGCCTCAGTACCCGCTGGAATTCTTAAATCAACATCTTTACCATCGATGGTTAGAATACTTACAACACCTCCCAAAGTAGCGGTAACAAATGATATTGGTACTACACAATCTAAATCAAAACCCCTTCTTATAAAAAACCTATTGGGTTTCACTCTAATAGTTACATAAAGATCTCCAGCTACACCATCTCTTACACCACTTTCTCCTTTTCCCCTAAGTCTAACACTCTGTCCATCGGAAATCCCTGCGGGAATCTTTACTTTCAAGCTCTCTTGAGACCTTACTCTTCCAATTCCCCCGCATTCTGTGCATTTTTTTTCAGGAATTTTGCCTTCTCCTTCACAATTAGGACAGGTTGTTATCGTAGAAAAAGTACCAAAGAATGTATTTCTTGTAGAATTAATTCTGCCAGATCCACCACATTTCTGGCAAGTAATAACTTTTGATCCTGGCTCTGTTCCAGATC
Source organism: bacterium (Candidatus Torokbacteria) CG_4_10_14_0_2_um_filter_35_8 (assembly GCA_002792135.1). Classification (GTDB taxonomy): domain Bacteria; phylum Patescibacteriota. The sequence goes on from PFNU01000115.1 coordinate 12,482, forward strand.
CTGAGCACTTTCTGCAAGTTACGTATTTATTTATTTCTACTTCTTTTTCAGTCCCAAAAACAGCATCTTTAAGGCTAATCTCAACTTCCATCTCTAAATCACTACCTCTAGTTTTAGCTTCCCTCTCTCCCTCTCGATCCCTACCAAAAAAATCATCAAAAACCGAAGAAAACCCTCCAAGGTCCGAAAAATCAAAATCAAACCTTGTTCCTCCTCGTTGGAACCCAGAAAAATCAAACCCTCCAGGAAAACCCGAAGCACCTGCCCCATCAAAAGTCTGCCCAAGCTGGTCATACTGCCCTCTTTTTTTAGGATTACGAAGAGTAGCATAAGCTTCATTAACTTCTTTCATCTTAGCTTCATCTCCACCTCTATCAGGATGATACTTATGAGCAAGTTTGTGATATGCCTTTTTTATTTCTTCTTGAGAGACGTCGCGGGACACCCCTAAAATTTCGTAATAATCCTTAGCCATTAAAGAGATTAAAGGTTAAAAACATAAAATAAAAAAACCTAATAGTCAAAATCTAAAATTTGAAACACCACTGACGTCATCCTGAATCCGCCGAAGTCCACAGATGAAGGCGGTTGAAAGATCCCGTTGGATCTTGCAACGTCTTTTACTGAGCGGAATCCTTCGCTACGGCTCAGGATGACAAACGCGTCTGGCAGAATTCGCACAACATTTGCATCATTCGTACAACCTACAACTCTAAAAGTTTCGTCGAATCTATCTTGGAATCCAACTTCCTATAACTTCTATCTACATTATCCATTGCATTCTTAGCATTTGTAATGTGTCTATCTAGGACAGAAAGAGATTTGTTAAGTTGTTCTGAATCTTGCTCTATTGCTTTTAAGGTCATCATAATCTTTTCTGCTTGTTCTTCTATTTGTTTCCCTTCCAGTCCCATTAAAATTATCCTAAGAAAATAATAAAAGCTATTTGGAGAAGTAATCAAAACTCTATTCTTCCATGCAAAGCTGCTTATTTCTTCACTTTTTGTAACTAAATCATAATAAACTGCCTCAGATGGCACATACATAATAGCAAAATCCACTGTTCCTTCAGAAGGTAGAATATATTTCTCAGAAATAGCTAAAATGTGCTTTTTAACATCTTTTAGAAAATTCTTATTATAAAAATCTCTGTCTTCTTCTGTCTCAGCCTTCTCTCTATTACGAAAATTCTCAACAGGAAACTTGGAATCAATCGGAATTAAGCCTTTATCTGTTTCGATAATTGCATCAACTATATTTCCTTGTTTAAATCTATACTGCAGGCTAAAATTTTCTTTTGGCAAAACTTCTTCCAGTAAATTCCTTAAAACATATTCACCAATATTTCCTCGAAGTTTTGCAGAATGGAAAAAAGTAAAAAAATCTTTTTGAAAATTTTTCATATCTCTTCCAATTTCTGAAACTTCGCCTAAATTTTTTGTAACTTCATCAAATCGTCTTGTTACTTGCTCCAAGTTTTGCGACAAAATTTTTAATCCTTCTTCAGATCCTCTCTGATCACTCAATTTGTTCAACTTCTGATATACTAGAAATATTACTACAGCAATGGTTAAAATCAGAGCAAAAATTAAAATCTCCAGCATGATCTCAAATTTCAAAAATAAATTTATTGTTCATTTTCAATTTTGGAAATTTTTAAAAGTTAGCACCCAAACCAGAAGACATTTCTCCATGTAATTCTTTTCTCTGAATCCACTTTGCCTCTTTAGAAGTGATCAATAAAACATCAATTGGTCCGCCAACATTCTTAGGACGAGCCTGAAATCTCATAGTATCAATTGTGGTCCTTACCGCATAAATCGTAAAATCAATTGTGTCTTGGACCGTCATTGCATCCCATAGAATAGGGGTTTTAAATACATCATGTACTTTCCCATCAGGACCCATTGCTTTTCCAGGATTTAAAATGCTTGCCATCACATCTCCCTGTCCTCCCCAGGCACTTCCATAAATAATCTTTTCTTTTTCATCAGGTTTAACATTTACTCTATTCCTCTCATTTTTTGCTATATGGCAAACATAAACATAAGGAATGCTCTTTTTTCCTTCTTTTTTAAACCCTGAGACATGAAAAGCAGTATTGGCCTTGGGAAACTTTTCTTTGAAAAACTCTAATAATTTCTCCGAGATAGAAGTCACATCATCATTATCCTCCAATTTCTCTTCAGCGAACCTTTTAATATGCGATTCAGTATTAACTCCCCCAAGTAATGCATCACCGTAGGAAGAGACTCCAACTTTCTGCTTTTCTAAAAGAAAAGTTTTATAAACAAAGTCTGAAGAGACAGTCTCCACCACCGGAAGCTTTTCACCTGTTTCTTCATTCTTTCTCTCTAGCTTAACTGATTGCCTTGAATCAGAAGCCATAACAAGCGCTTCTGGAACATAAGTTGTGATTACGAACGACATAAAATAAGTTTAAAATTTAAAAATAAAAGTTCAAAAAAAGAATCACGAATTTATAAACTTAAAGAATAACTTCTCTGTAAAATATAATGATAACACAAAAAATTAGTCATTGGACATTCTTGTATAGTTAACAGTCAAGGGTTACACTTTTTAGCTTTTCTTCAGGAGTAAGACCATTAAGAGTTAAA
>PFNU01000139.1 GCA_002792135.1 bacterium (Candidatus Torokbacteria) CG_4_10_14_0_2_um_filter_35_8
TGAACTTCTTAGCTTATCAGGAGTACAAGATCCTACAAGCTACAAGCTAACTTCCTACAAGCTAAAATAAAGTGTTTTGAATTTAGAAAATTAGGATTTGGAATTTGTTTGATATTTGTAATTTGGAATTTGAGATTTTTTAACCCTTGATTCTTAATTCCCATTTTGCACTTTGAGGTATAATTAGTATAATAAGATTAATGTAAGTGGAGTAAGTTCTAGAAGCTTATGGAACTAGATGATGTTAAAAAACAATATGAGCTAATACTAGATAGTATCAATGAAGGGGTTTTTGTAATAGATAAAAATAAAAGAATAGTTTTTTGGAATGAGGAAATACAAAGGCTTACGCGGTGGAATAGGGGTGATGCTATAAGTAAAATATATTCAGAGAGGGTAAAATTTCTTAAAAGGGGAAGAGGGAAAGAAGGTTCTCAAGCTGAGTATTTATTTAATCAGGTATTACGTTCTAAAGAGGAGCTTAAAGCTCCTGAATCTCTGTTTTTGATAAGTCGTGGAAGAAGAAAAATACCGGTTTCTTTTACTGCCACTCCAGTTTATAATAGTAAAAAAAAGTATATAGGTATGATTGTAACTCTAAGAGATGTAACGGCAGAATGCGCAGTAGATGAAATGCGGACAGAGTTTGTTTCTTTGGTTTCTCACCAACTTAAAACCCCTCTTACTGCGATAAGCTGGTTTACAGAGATGTTAAAAGGAGAAGAAGTAGGCAAGTTAAACGAAAGACAAATTGATTATTTGAATCAGATTTATAAAAATAATAGAAGGATGGTGGCTTTAGTAAATGATCTACTGAACATTACTAGGCTTGAAGCAGGGAGAATGACTGTCGATCCTAGGCCGACAGATATTAAAGAATTAATTGAGGAAAGCATAGATGAAATTGGTTTTTTTGCTAAAGAACGGAACTGCAAACTTAAATTTGCTACCCTAGAAGAAAAAATCGACAAGATCGATATTGATGCCTCATTAGTGAAACAAGCTGTTTTAAATCTTCTTTCTAATGCGATAAAGTACTCAAAAGATAAAGGTGGAAAAGTAGCAGTTTTTGTAAAAAAGAAAAAACATGATATACTAATAAAAGTGAAAGATAACGGACTTGGGATACCTGATGAAAATAAAAACCAAATCTTTCAAAAGTTTTTTAGGGGAGAGAATGTTATTACCAAAGAAACAGAAGGAACAGGTTTAGGCCTATATATTGTAAAGTTGATTATAGAAGTTTCAGGTGGTAAAATTTGGTTCGAATCGAAGGAAGATATTGGTACGAGCTTTTTCTTTACCCTTCCTCTTTCTGGAAGTAAGGCTCATAGAGGCGAGAGAAGCATTGCAAAGTTTAGTGATTTTTATTAAACATTAAGGAATGAATGAATTAATTAAAAATTAAAAATAAATGCCAGACGCTAAAATTTTAGTTGTTGAAGATGATGTATTTTTAACAAAAGTTTATCAAGATAAATTCTCTCGAGAGGGTTTTTTGACTATTGTTGCTTCTGATGGAGCGGTGGCCTTTAACAAAGCAAAAAAAGAAAAACCTGACCTGATAATTTTAGACCTTCTCCTACCTAAAAAGACAGGACTAGATGTTTTAAAAGAATTAAAAGAAGATAAAGAATTGAAAAAAATTCCTGTTCTTATTCTCTCTAATCTTGGTCGTGGTCAAGATATTGAAAAAGGAAAAGAATTAGGCGCAGATGACTATTTAGTGAAGGCGGATATGACAATATCAGGTATTGTAGGTAAGGTTAAGAAACTGTTGGGCAAGAGTTAGATTGAGAGTTTTGTTAGCACCAAAGTCTGCAAATTTCTAATTAAGAATTTCTAATTATTTTAGGTGTTAGGTTATAGGTGACAGGACTCACTTTCTATAACCCAACACCTATCCCCTAATCCCTAACTTCCTATTTTTGCATTTTTAATTTCTAATTTTAAAATAAACCTATGAGGAGGATTATTAGAAAAAAACCTAAAAGCCTACTTTCTAAAAGTAGCATGTTTTTAATCGTCTCTTTTATTCTGTTCTGTGTGGGTCTTTTGCCGTTTCTTATTACACAGGACACAAAAGCTGGAGAGATAAAAAAGACAATGCCGGCTTTTCCGGGGCGTGTTTTGGGAGATGTGAGTAACGAGCAGAAAGGGATGATTTTAAACAAACCTGGAGTAGTTTTAATAAGTACTTATTATAATTTTTCTTTAGTTATTCAATCAAGCGCAGGATATCCTGAGCTTTCTGGAAAAAGTTATAAGATAACAACAGGAGGAATTGGTTCTGGGTTTGCAATTAGTCCTGATGGTTATGTCGTAACCAACGGCCATGTAGTAAAAGAGCCTGATAAATATCTTGCTTATGACGGAATTTCTTTAGCTTCCGATAAAATATTAGAAGATATTTTAGCAACAGAATTTTATAAAATTTATGGAAGGAACCCAACTGAGTCAGAGATGAAAGAGATGATGCCAGTACTTATACAGCAACTTGGAGGAATAGACCAGGTTATCATGACTTTATATCAAGCTTACAAAGCAGGAGAAGTAAAGATGGATGATATAAAAAGGGATGTTTATGTTCAGTCAGGAATATCAGTTTCCGGAACCAAGATTCCTGTTGGTGATGCTTACCAAGCAGAAGTGAAGGCCGCAGATTATGATGGTTTTTCTGATGATGGAGAAATAACTGGTAAAGATATTGGTATTATCAAAGTTCCTGCGGAAAATATGCCAACAACAGTTTTAGGAGACTCAAGTAAAATTCAAGTGGGAGATAAAATTAATATTATAGGTTATCCTGGTGCTGCTACTTTTCAGGAGTTTTTAAGTAAAGAAAGTACACTTGAACCTTCTATGACTGCTGGTATTATAAGTGCTATTAAATCTATGAAAGATGGCACACAGGTCTTTCAAACTGATGCTGCGCTAACGCATGGAAATTCTGGAGGCCCTGCTTTTACTGAATCTGGAGAGGTAATAGGGATTGCATCGATGATAGCAGTTGAACAAGGGCAGCAGAAATTTGGTTTTAGCTATCTAAGGCCTATTAGTGTTGCTATGGAATTTATTAGAAGTAATAATATAGAGAATAAGCAAGGTTCAACTGATGAGCATTATAAAAAAGCTTTAGAGATGTATTGGGAAAGTCACTACTCAGCTGCAAAAAAAGAATTTGAGATAGTAAAGAATCTTTATTCTAAACACGTTGATGCGCAGGATTATATTACTAAGTGTGAAGGAGCAATTTCCCGAGGAGAAGATGTTCCTTATGTAGAACCTGGTACATTTAACTGGAGGAAGTATGCTTTGTGGATTGGTATTGTCGGAGGAGTTATCTTCTTAATAATAATATTTGCAATAATATTT
>PFNU01000057.1 GCA_002792135.1 bacterium (Candidatus Torokbacteria) CG_4_10_14_0_2_um_filter_35_8
TAAAGAGAAAGAGCTTGCTTATAATACTGAAGATCAAGAGCAAGAGGGTATTGAGGATAACATTCAAGTAAATCCTCTTTTACCCCAAAGAAGTATGGTAGTTTGCAGTGCTTCATCAGTATTACAGGATATTACAGAAGGAACTAGTTATAATGTTGAGAATATTATTGATGTTGATTTGTCTACATCATGGGCAGAGGCAAGGCAAGATGAAGGTATAGGAGAATGGGTGCAATTTACCTTTGGCTCTAATGCTGGAATTAATACATTAGGGGTATTTGCAGGAAAAGCAAAGGATGAAGAGACTTATTTTCAAAACAATAGGGTGCAGGATTTTGAATTGGAATTTAGTGATGGAGAGAAGATTTCTGGGACTCTGGATGATAAATATACAATACAGTTTATTACTTTTAATGTTAAACAAACCTCGTATCTTAAATTCATTATAAAATCAGTTTACAGAGGCACAAAGCACAATGATACTTGTATTTCTGAGATTGATCTTTGGAGCGATTGGGTTATAAATAAAGACTCTGATGCTGCAATGCAATATTATAAAGAAGATAGTGGGGAAATTTCTACAGATTATGTTATTGATGCTTATATGACCTTTGATCTTTCAAGTGATGGTTATCCTGAGAGCGCCCGTCTCAGCTCTTATGCTTATGATATGCCGAAATTTGTTGCTACAGTAGAGCTTTCTCCATCTACACCTGAAGATACCAAGTTTACTGTTAAATGGTATAAAGGAGATGAGGTTTTCTTTACTGATACCCGAGGATATAATGGACCTTTTTCTGATGGTAAGTGCTTTGCTTCATCTATTGCGCTACTTACAAAATATGGTGCAGATGAATGGTCTCTGGGAGATTACAAAGTAGAGTGGATTTTGGATGATAAAGTAGTAAGGACTGTAGAGTTTAAAGTGAATGTTCAATAAGAATTTAATTAATTTACGCTACAGTTATGACTCTTAAGCAAATTAATACTGAGAGCAGCACTTTACTCGTTATTGATGTTCTCAATTCTTGTTGCAGGTCTAAATATGAAATTAAAAAATGGGGTATTCGTTTTAGTAAAATTAGAAAAATGGTGCCAAAATTGGTTGTATTTATTAAAGAGTATAAGAAACGTTTTAAAAATCCTATTATTTATGTTAATTGCACAAGGTGGGACAAGAAGCATTTACCTCCTAATATAATAGAGTTATATAAGGACCCAAGATGCAGATATTACTCTGAAGACAAGACTGGATTTAGTGAAAAATTTTACAAAGTGAAGCCAGAAAAGAACGATATTGTTATTACTAAAAGTAACTACGATGCTTTTACTAGCCATAAGCTAAGTAGAATACTAAAAAAGAATAAAATGAAACACCTTATTGTAACAGGGGTTTTTGGAGATGGGTGTGTACATGCAACAATTCAAGGAGGTTTCTCCAAGGGATATAATTTTGTCATTCTGAAGGATCTAATCGAAACAACAGATGTAAAAATAAGACAGGATTTACAAAGATTATTAAAAAAATATACTTGGCCTGTTATGTTTGGCAAAACAATTACTTCCAAAGAATTTCTAAGGAATATTAGTTAGGTCTTCTATTTTATATCTTCCTTTTTCTCCTGTATAAAAGTCCGCCATTGCTCTAGGACTTCAATAAAAGTTAAAAAGGGAGTGTCGATTAAAAAATTGAAGATGACAGCAACAATATTTATCTTGCCCCATTTTTTAGAAAGCCATCTACCTACGCTTATAATCGGTAAAGCAAAAATATCTATGATAGACTGAAAGAAACTATCTTTTTCTTCATAGACATTAAGTTCTTTAGCCCTTTTTCGGATAATCACGGCAGCAAACGAGATAAGAGAAGTAAACATGATTATAAGTATGAAAGAAAGGGGAGGATAGTTGAGAAGAGTTAGTAGCCAGATAAGGGTACCAAGGATTACTACAAAACTTATATAAAACATAATATGGAAAATTTTTCTTAATGTTCTACTTCTTCCTGTAGGTAGATCAACATAAAGAAGAGAAAACCCTTTATCCGTAAAAGAATTTTGTTTTATTTCTTCTATAACGAGATCAAAATTTCCTTCTTTTGGAAGTCTTACAGTTGCAACTGAGATAAACATAAGAAAAGTAGGCCCAGTAATGTCTACGATAGCTGCCAGAGTGTTTATATGTCCTGTGAAGTATTTTGTAAAAGGAATTTCTAATATATATAGAGAAAACACATTAGTAAGGAAGATGGAAATAGTACTAAAGACGGCTGATCTTACTTTGCGTTTTGCAAGCGCCTTAAGTTTTTTATTATAAGTTTTTTCTACCAATTCATGAAGTGTTTTTAAGTCTTCGATTTTTTTTCTTATGCCAGTAGGATTTTTTGCTATGATTTCGTCAATAAGGATAAATGGAGCTTTATGACGGTAGCAGATATTATAAAATTTATTTGCTGCTGGGTGGTTTAAGTAGTTATCGGTTTCTTCAAAAATATCGAGTATGGATTTTGTTAATTTATTGAGTTCTTCTTGAGAAATATTGAACCAATCTTTATGATGCGCTTTAAAAAGATTATAACTTATCATAGCCTTATCATAATTCATTAATGCTTGCTGGACATTAATAAATAATAAGACGCTTTTACTTTGCTCATTTAGATTACACCTACGAGCGAATCTCTCGGAGATAATTATTCTTTTTCTTATTGTTTTTTCCATATAACTTGTTAGGGCACTTGTCCTTATGTATTTAACAGGATCAAGTACTTCTTCTATTTCGCAGACAGCAATACCTAAAAGTCTTGTACAGAACTCGCTGTTTGTTATATTCTGAGGTAGAGAAGGATGGTGCTTCAGTATATAGGTGTATTTATCAATAACTTTTTGAATAAGAGGAATCTTATATTTGGGAATTTTATTATTTGGAAAGTGGCCTCCTCTTATTAAATCTAAGACAAAAGGCTCTGCTAAATTTTTGTTATTTTGGTCTATTAGAAGCCTTCTTGCTAGTATACGTTTAATTGCTATTCTTTTCATTAGGTGTTCTTCTTTCCAGTCAATTATATTCCTTATTCTTTCATAGAATATTGCCATTCTGCTTGCCACCTCATTTACATGCAGTTTTGCTCCTTCTTCTTTCTTTCTTTTCATTCTTTTCCATTTTTTGTATTCTTCTATTAAGTTATCTAGATCTTTAGATATTGTTGGCATAAAATAAGTTTAAAAATCAAAAATAGTGAATATAGGTTTATAAAATTTTGCCATAAGATTGGGTTTGGTAAATGTTGAGTTCAGTACTTTATTATGCTATAAACTCCTTATTTGTTAATAGAATTAGGGTTATTAGGTGTTAATACTGTATTTTAGCATATATTTTACATGAGTGGTATAGTTTTAAGTGTGAACTGGAAATTTGAATAACTTCCCAAAATGGGTAAGGCCAGTCCCCTGACTGGCCTAGTTGGGATTTAGAAACACCCGGGGCTAGTCGGGGAACCGTAATACGTCCCAGGAGACTAGCCCTACCCAGTGGTAAAACTTAAGGTAGAATAAAATAAATCTATCAGTTTTGTTTTTGAGATATCTATAGTAAAGAATAATAACCCTAGATAAAAAGAAGGTATCTACCTTTGTCGTAGTAATATAAATGAACTGATAGAAGTTGAACAAATTTTTAGAACAAAAGCATTAAGATAATTAAAAACCTTAAGATGAAATTTCAAGGAGTTATAATACGATTCTTTTATGATTGGTATGTGGCTTTTTCTTTAGGTTTTCTAAAACAGTTTTTAAGTTTTGCGAATACTATCGAAGGCATTCTTGCTGTAAGAGAGATGGCGCGGAGAATATTTCAACCCCTTTATCAGGATTATGATGTAGCAGGGTATATTTTAGGGTTTTTCTTCAGAATATTTAGGATAATTATCGGAGTTATTATACATCTAATTGTTTTTTTATTTTTTTTAATTTTGTATTTTATCTGGGTTTTGATTCCACCTTTTGTGGTTTATATGGTTTTTGTTAATCTATTTAGCTTGTAGTTTTTAGAATTAAGAGTTCTGGACTAGGGATCAAAACCCTAAATCCGAACTTCTAAATCCTAAAGCCCGTTCTACGGGGCACGTATTACGTGCCGGGCTAAGCAAATTCTAATGGCCAAAATCCAAAATTCGAAAGCACGTATTACGTGCTAAACAAATTATTTTAGATTTTGAAAATTAGAATTTTATGCTTGTTTTCAGCCTCAGGCTGATTGGTCGTGGCCAAAGGATTTCGGATTTAGTGCTTAGAGCCTTCTTTTGTTATTAATCCAACTTTTTATATGTCTCAAAAAAAAGAAGACTTCAAAAACAGAAGAGAGATGAGAGAGATGATATGTCCTGTGTGTATGGGGTTTCCCCTAGATGAAAATGGGCAGATTTGTCAGGATTGTGGAGGAAAGGGGGTGTGGTTTGAGTTAGGAAACACTGTCTTTTATTTTTCTGAAAAAAATCTCTTATCTGTTAGTTTAAATTTTATAACTAAGATTTTATCTTGGACAGCAGGCTTTCTTGCAGTTTTTGGAACCATTATCTTAGGAATTGTTATAACCCCAGGCCATGATCAAGGGATTTTTGCTTTGTATACGGAGAGAGGAGGACTACCACTTTTGTTTTGGTTGAGCTTATTTATCTCATTATTCTTTATTGATAGTTTTTTAAGAAGGCATGAGTCCTTAAAGAAAATTTCTCCTCTTAATTCTGATTTGAAAGTCTTGTTTGATCCTAGTTATGAAAAAGAAAAAGAGGTTGACATTTCTACCTTGTTTAACAGTGAATCTTTAGAAATATTACGAGATGCTTATCAATACACCTTGTCATCTAATGTGTCGCTTGCTCCTATTCATGTATTGAAATTTTTAACACAAAATTCTAAAATTCAGTCTTTATTTACTCGATTTGAAATTGAAAAAAATGAACTTGAAAAGATAGTAAATCCCGAGGAGGTAAAAATAAATAATAAAAGTTTAGATGGAAGTTTCTCTGGAAGCTTAAAAAGGGTGCTTCTGTTTTCTTTTTTTGATGCGATAACCTCTGAAGAGGAAGAAGTAGATATTTTTGGTTTATTTTTTGGTATAGCCCAGGACGAGAAGATAAAGAAGATGTTTTATGATCTAGAAATTGAAACAGAAGATATTAAAAATCTCATTAGATGGATGAGAAGTGAGGTACTCACAAAAAGACAAAAAAGACATCCTCGTAAAGTAAAGCATGTTGTGATGAATAGGGCTTGGACCGCCCAGCCCACTCCTTTCCTAGATAGATTTAGTTATGATCTTACGGATCTTGCTCGTGCAGGGCTTATTGAGGTGGTTGTAGGAAGAGATAGGGAAGTAGCAGAAGCAGAAAGAATTTTATCCCGAGCATCAAAAAATAATGTCCTCTTGGTTGGTGAAGAGGGTGCTGGGAAAATGGCTGTTGTAAGAGAACTTACTAAGAGAATAGTGAAGCAAAACACTTTCTCTAAACTTTTAGATAAAAGGCTTGTGGTTTTAGATGCTGCTTCTCTCGTGGCAGATGTGAGAAGAGAAGGAGAGCTTGAAGGAAGATTAACTAAGGTCTTAGATGAGGTGGTGAGAGCTGGTAACATTATTCTTTGTATTCCTGATATTCACAATTTAGCCGAGGTAGGTAAGTTTGGTGCTTTTTCTGGATCAGAGATTCTAGCGCCCGTATTTTCTAAAGCAGCTTTTCAGGTGATAGGGACAACCACGCCTTTTGATTTTCATAGATCTATTGAGGGACAGGCAGCTTTTGCGAGTACCTTTGAAAAAGTACAGGTGAACGAAATGAGTCCTGATACAGCTTTAGAATTTTTAGCACTTAGAGCACCAGTTATTGAACAGAAAAATCGTGTTATCTTAACTTATGGCGCAATGAAAAAAGCAGTTGATTTATCTTTTAGGTTTATTTCTGATAGGCTTCTTCCTGGAAAAGCACTTGACCTTTTAGCTGAGGCGGGGGTTTTAGCAAGAACTAAAGGAAGAAAGCTTGTGAGGGACGAGGACATCAGGGAGGTTATCACCCAGAAGACAGGTATTCCCCTTACTAAGGTTTCTGATACTGAATCAGAAAAGCTCTTAAATCTTGAAGCCGAGCTTCACAAAAGAGTTATTAATCAGGAAGATGCGATAGGTGCTATTTCCCGATCAATAAGGAGAGTAAGAGTGGGTTTAAAAGAAGAAAAAAGACCCATTGGTGTATTTCTTTTTTTGGGACCTACTGGAGTAGGTAAAACTGAAACTGCAAAAGCTCTTGCCAAGACTTATTTTGGTAGCGAAGAGACGATGATTAGATTAGATATGTCAGAATTTCAAACGAAAGAAAGTATTTACAGTTTAATTGGACTTTCTGGTGATAATGTATCGGGAAAACTTACCGAACAAGTAAAAAGAAAACCTTTTTCTTTAATTTTACTTGATGAGTTAGAAAAGGCTCATAGAGAAGTTTTAAATTTGTTTTTGCAAGTTTTTGATGATGGGAGACTTACTGATAATCTAGGCAGAGTAATAGATTTTAGTAATACGATTATTATTTGTACTTCTAATGCAGGATCTCGCTTTATTCAAGAAAAAATAGCAGAAGGTGCTGTTATTGATTCTATAAAACCCCAGATTGAAGCATTACTTTTAGAATACTTTAATCCAGAATTTTTAAATAGATTTGATGATAAAATTATTTTTAAACCTTTATCTATTGATGATGTCCGGGCTATTGCAGGACTAAAGATTACCCAATTTGCTAAGAATCTTGAGAAGGAGCAAGGAATGCTTTTGAATGTTTCTGATGATGCTATTAAAAAGTTATCTGAATTAGGCTATGATCCTTCTTATGGCGCAAGACCCTTAGAAAGAATGATTCAAGAAAAGCTTGGGGATTTTGTTGCCACAGAGATTTTAAAAAAGAAATATAAGAGGGGAGATACAGTCAAGTTTGAAGTCAAAGATATTAAATAATTGAGATTTAGTTATAAAGAAGAATGATCCTCATGACTAAAAGCTGCAAATGACCAATTTCCAATTAAGAATTTCTAATAAATGTCTAATGGCAAAATGACCAATAACCAATCCGCCGCAGGCAGATTAAATTCTTAATTCTTATTTTTTTGATTTTTGAATTTATTTCATCTCCATGTCTCGATCATTTCCTGATAAATTTTTGCTTTTGCCATTACTTGCTTTGGATACCACTCATAATTTTTCCAATTTCCTCCTGCAAAGTATAATCCTGCTGCTTTAAATTCGTTGTCGTAGTCTTTCTTGTCCGCACCATTTCTTGCTAAGATTAGCCCACAAGCTGTAAAGGCATCTTCAAGGTTCCAAGGAGACGGGGGGTTATGGCCTGAAAGAAATGAAACTTGTGGAGCGATGAATTCCCAATAATTTGGCATGATTTGGGCGGGACCCATGGCACCGCCCCAACCAGGATAACTCGAAGGTTTTTTAGAAATTCTTACTTCAGTGGGATCTAACCCTAAACCTCTACAAATATCTAGAAAGGCATCTCTGTGATTAGGATGCATATCTTCAGGATAATGTCCTGTACCAACATTCGATCCTAGGTTTGATTCTTGCTTTATTACTGCAAGGATTAGAGCAGCTCTTACCCCAGTTCTTTTTTCTGCTTGGACCGCAAACGTAATTGCTTTTTTAAGAGGAATGGATATTCCTTCACTTTGTAAAAGAAACATTTGTTTTTCAAGCTCAGTCATTTTTTGGGTAAGAGTATCAACATCTTTATTAGTTTTTTTAAGAAGTTTATTTTTAGCTTCTTTTTGTAAAATTAGTGCTTGTTTTTGAGTATCGAGAGTGCTCTGTAAGCTAGTAAGCTCTTTTCTATTAATTTCTAAAAGCATTTTTTCTTCAAGAAGTTTCCTCTTAGTTTCTTTTAAAGTGCTAAGGAGTTCTTGTAATTTTCCTTGTAGTTCCTTTGAATATTCAATGCTAGAAAGAAAATCAGAGAGTTTTTGGTTTTTCAGTAATGCCTCAAAAATAGAAATTTGTTCGTACTGATAGATAATTCGAATAGCCCCAGCAATCATTATTTTTTGTCTTTCGACTGAGTTTTCTATTATTTCAATCTCTCGATTTTTCTCATCTATTATAAGTTGTAGGGTATTAATTTTTTCTTCAGTATCTAGTATTTCTTCTTGTTTTTTTAAAATTTCTTGATCTAAGACTTTAATTTCTTTTTCTGTAGTGCCTGCTTTTTCAAGTTTTGCTCTTAAGCTTGTCTCATGTTTTTCATATTCTTTTTGCAGATTTTCCATCTTGCTCCAGTCATTTTGAGCCTGAGATTTTGGATGTAAATTAAAAACAAGAATCACAAGGATTATAAGGCCTATTATTTTTTTGGTTTTTTTGTTTATTATCATGATTTAGAGTAATTGGAATGGTTTTTTAACTCTTTCTTTAGAATAATAGCATAGATAGGAAGAATAGGCTACTGGGCTACCAGGCGACTAGGAACTAGGAATGTAGGCATCAGAAGCTAGAGGTACTAGATGTCAGTTGGAAAATATCAAGCCTCAAGCACCGTCCGCTGCGGGACGTAGCACGTTCCAAGGCGGGAAATTTCAAGCATCAAACATCACCCGTTACGGGCGGACTAATTTTCAAAATTCGAAATACCACTATCGTCATCCTGAATCCGCCGAAGTCCGCAGACGAAGGCGGATTCAGGATCTCAACTTGTCGGTATATTCAAGAGTTGAGATTCTTCGCTCCGCTGCGGCTTCACTCAGAATGACAAAGTTACCTGTTTCGGATTTAAAAAATTGGAGTTTTGAATTTGTTTTCAGCCTCAGTCCACCTAAGGCGGATGGCTAAGATATTTGTAATTTGTGATTTTTAATTCATAATTCCTGGTTCCTGATTCCTGATTCATAACGGCTGTGCCCTAGCACTCATTATCGAATTTTGTTACAATATATTTAACAATTATTATCTAACGCAAACTATATGCTTGATCCTGCAATTGATAGAGCTTTGAGAGATATGTCTTCAAGAATGAGACAACTTGAATCAAACCTGCAGAGAGAAATAGAACGTAGACTTACGCTTCTTGAGAGGAGATTTTCTAGCTTGGAAAGAGATTCAAAGGGCACGGGAGGAGGCTTAAAAAGTGTAAGAATGATAGAAAGTAGGATTTCTACTATGGAGAATTCTTTAAAGAACATAGATAGAAATTTTGTTCTAAAGATGGAATGGGATAAATTTATTCGTGAGATTGAAACGAATTTAAAAAGATTAGAGCAGGAATTCAAAAAATCAACCCAAGAAGTAAAAACAATAAAGCCAAGATTTGAAATATTAGAGAAGCAATTTTTAGTAGGGCAGAGAGAGGAAAGAGAAAAAGAAAGAGAAGGGATGATAAAACTTCGAGAAGAAGAAAGAGAGGAGAGAGGAGAATTTACTAAAATAGGTGATGATGAGAGGTTGATACCCGATTTTGCTCCTGATCAGAAGGATATTTCTCATGGAGAAGACAAAGATACAGAAGAGATGAAAAGAGTCACTCCGGGCTTGTCTGTGGATAAATTTAGACTTGTGCGTTTAGAGTCTGATTATCAAAAACTACGTAGATTGGTAGATAGGTTAGAGCAAGAATTAAGGTTTTTACAAGGTAAAGACGATAATGAAAGTAAAGATTTGACTGAAAAGAAGGATACAACCAAGTCTTTGCCTGATCAATCTAACCTAGATGATGAGTTGCTTTCTTCTGATTCTGATACGGAGGAGAAAAAAGAAGATGAAAATAAGGAAGATTCTGCCTGGGATCAATTTAAGATGTGATTTTCGCTTTTTAGCTATTAATTTCCAAATTATAAAAACCTATGAAAAATATTAAAAACCACTTAGCTTTTTTGGTATTAGGATTAGTTGTTTTAATATTACCAAGCAACTCTTCTGCTTCAGAAAAAAGTTATTATTATGATTATTATCAGGTTGATATTGAGGTAAATAAGGATTCGACTTTTACAGTATCTGAAGCTCAAATATTCAATTTTACAGGAGAATTTCACTATGCTTACCGGGATATTGCCCTGAAGAAGTTAGATAAGATTTCTGATTTGAAGGTTTCTGAGGGAATAATTGATGTTGATCGTAAGACTAAGGAGATTAAAGTAACAAAAGGAAGGCCACTTGCTGAAAATGAATATGAAATTTATACAAAGAATGGTAGAAGGGGTATAAAGTGGTTTTTTAACAAAGAAAATAAAAAGTATAAAGGTGAGCAGTTTGCTTGGGTAGTAGATTATAAAGTTCATGGTGGACTAGGGTATTTTAAAGATTGGGATGAATTGTATTGGAATGCAATTTTCGAGGATCGAGATGTGGGTATTAAAAAAGGGAAGGTAGCAGTTTGCCTTCCAGAAGAAGTATCAAGAGAAAGTATAAAAACAGAGCTTTATACTGAGAATTCTAATATAGAATCTTTTGTTCAGGATGGGAAGAAAGTTGTTTTTTTGGGAGAAAATCTTAAACCCCATACTAATTTCACTATAGTTATCGGATGGCCGAAAGGAATTATCAAGATTCCTTTATCTTATTACACAAAGGGAGCCTCAATTTATTTTGGAATTCTTCTTCCTTTGTTAGTTTTAGGATGGATGGGATCTTTATGGTCTAAGAAAGGAAAAGATCCTAAAGGACAAGGTAC
Organism: bacterium (Candidatus Torokbacteria) CG_4_10_14_0_2_um_filter_35_8; assembly: GCA_002792135.1. Classification (GTDB taxonomy): domain Bacteria; phylum Patescibacteriota. The sequence continues at coordinate 10,700 of PFNU01000057.1, forward strand.
TATTGTTCCTCAGTATGATGCTCCTAAAAATATGTCAGCTTCTCTTACGGGCACTTTAATTGATGAGAAAGTTGATGTAAAAGATATTACTTCAGGAATTGTAGAACTTGCCACAAAGGGTTATGTTCGTATTAAAGAAGAAAAAAAGAGGAAGTTATTTGGAGGAAAGACTATTTATGTTTTTGAGAAATTAAAAAGCTTTGATGATCTTCCAGAAATAGAGAAAGAAATTGCTAATACTGTCTTTGAATCTCGAAGATCAGTAAGCACTGAAGATTTAAAAAATAAGTTCTATAAAAAGATCCCCAAGCTTCAGAAAGCGCTTTATAAAGAGGCAACAAAAAGAGGTTTATTTACCAAGAACCCTGTAAAAGTAAAGCAGAAGTATTTAATAATAGGAGGTGTCTTGACTATTTTAGGATCTATAATAACAGTGGCTGTTCCTTCTATCTATATCTCAGCTGGCACCATAGGAATTAGTATTATCATATCAGGAGTGATAATAATGATATTTTCTCAAGCTATGGTGCAGAAGACGGAAAAAGGAGTTCTTATACGAGAACATTGCTTAGGACTAAAAGAATATTTGCACCGAGCAGAGAGATTTAGAATAGGGGAAGTTAATGCAGGAAAATTTGAGAAACTTTTACCTTTTGCTATTGTTTTTGGTGTGGAAAAAGCTTGGGCAAATCGTTTTTCTGACATTTATAAAGAATATCCAGATTGGTATGTACCTTATCATAGCTATTCTACTGGTTTAGTTTTAAGTAAATCACAGGTTGCAGATAATGTTGCTTTTTCTACTACTACTTTTGGTAAAAATTTATCATCTATGGTTTCTGATGTTTCCTCTGTATTTTCTTCTTCACCTTCTTCCTCTAGTTCTGGATTTTCTGGAGGCGGTGGAGGCGGTGGAGGTGGAGGCGGAGGTGGAGGAGGCGGCGCAGGATAGGAAGTGTAAAATTTAGGACCAAGAGCGCAAAGTTGAGTACCAGTGCATTTGAGTTCTAGATATTAGAAGCTTCAAATATCCAATTAACAATTTCCAATCCGCCCAGGGCGGATTAAGTTACAATGACCAGATGACCAACAACCAAGATACTAAGCAAGGTGCTAAAGAAAATCAAGATAAGAAAGATGTAAAAAAGGTAAACAAAGATAAAGGAAAAAAAGTAGAAAAGAAAAAATTCTCCAGGAAGATGCTTTTAATCTTATTGAGTATTTTTATTATTTGTCTAGGAGGGTTTTTGTGGTATTCAAGATCAGTTATTTGGTGTTTGGCAGATAGTGATTGTAGGGTTAATCTTTATAATATAGGATTTTGTTTTCTAAAAGATTGTAGTCAAGATCAAGATTCTTTTGAGAGTTTGGATGACTCTAAAGATAAAGAAGAACCAGAGGAAGAGAAGCAAGTGGAGTCTCCTTTGAGCGGAGTTTATATGACAGACGAAGAAAAAGCTTTTAGATGGCCTATTGCTGTGATGATAGAGAACCATATTGATTCTCGTCCTCACATGGGCCTAAATAAAGCAGACTTAGTAATTGAGGCTTTAGCAGAAGGAGCAATCACTCGTTTTGTTGCATTTTATGAAAGTGAGGACGCAGAAACTATCGGTCCGATTCGTTCAGCAAGAGCTTATTTTCTAGATTGGATATCTGCCTTTGATCCACTTTTATCTCATGCAGGGGGGTCTAAACTGGCGCTTAGGCTTATTCCACAATATGGATTGAAGGATATGGGTTATAGGGCCACCTTTCGTAGTAGTAAAAGATATGCTCCTCATAATCTTTTTTCTAGCACCAAAAGTCTATGGGAAGAGGGTAATAAATTATATAAAACTTCCTCGAAAAGTCCTATTTTTAAATCATGGAAATATAAAGAAGACTTGGAGGAGATTGGAGATTTAAAAGATGTAGAACAAATTAAAGTTAATTTTGGCAGTTATAAAAGTTATAACCCTGTTTGGACTTATAATGTTGAAGAAAACACCTATCTGAGATCTTATGCTAGCGGTAAAAAACACATGGATTCTCTTTTTGATACTCAGATTTCAGCGAAAAATGTTGTAGTTTGTATTCTTCAGACTTGGATAAGAGATAGAGTACATAAATCAATGCAAACAATTGGATCAGGGAAGTGTTATGTTTTTCTTGATGGTAAAGTGGTTGTTGGAACATGGGAGAAGAAGTCCCGTAAAGAAAGAATGAGGTTTTATGATGGCAAAGGTAAAGAGATAGAACTTAATAGGGGAAGGACATGGGTTGAAGTTTTGCCTCATTATGGGGAGATTGAGTATTAGTGACTAGGGATCAGGGACTAGTGGGGATAAGTTTAAAAATCAAAAATTAAAAAAAGAATCTAGAATTTGGGATTTAGAATTAAGAATATAGAATATTTTTTTTAATAATTTAAACTTATGAATGAAGTATCTTCTCAGGGTATAAAACCCTCTTCAAGAGGTAAAATGTGGACATGGATTCTGATAGGTTTTGTGGTCATAGTGACAGTTATAGTCTTAGGGATTATTGGCCAGTGGTTTTTTAGCAGCAATTGGAATAACGAGAGTGATAGCTATATGGCTCGTAGGGAAGTGAGTACAGAGGCTCCTTTAAGTACGCCTGGTTTTGGTGAGGGTGAGAGTAAATCTACAGCAGAGGATGAGGAATTAGAATCTTATTCCAATGATTCTGCTACCAGTAAAGATTTTTCTGAACAGAAAATAATTAAAACTGGTTCTCTTGATGTTGAAGTAGAAGATGTTTCTGATACTGTGGAAAAAGTTAAAGACTTAGCTGGATCAAAAAAAGGTTTTATTCAAGACTCAAAGTTTTATACTAGCGATGGCAAAAATCATGCGACTATTATAATTCGTGTGCCAGTCAAAGAATTCGATAATGCGATTAATGATATTAAAAAACTCGCCAAGGTAATTAACGAAGAGAATATTTCAGGAAAAGATGTAACAGAGGAGTATGTTGATCTTCAGGCAAGGCTAAAATCTTTCACAGAAGAAGAAAAGCAATATCTTGCTATTCTTAAAAAAGCAAAGACAGTTGAAGATATTTTGAAAGTCACCAAAGCTTTAACAGCTGTTAGGACAAAAATAGAAAGTATTGAAGGTCAAATTAAATACCTAGAAAATAAAACAGACCTTGCTACTATTACTGTGTATATATCAGAAGAAGTAGGGGAGGTCATGTCTGGTAGATGGAAGCCCTTAGTTAATGCTAAAAAAGCACTAAAAACTTTTATTTCACTTGCTCAAGGTTTAATTGATGCTCTTATCTGGCTTGTGATAGTTATGGGACCTTTTGTGTTGCTTATTTGGATAGTTATAAAGGTTATTAAAGTTATTAAAAAAAGAAAAGTTTAGTACTTAGAAATTTGGATTTAGGATTTCTTCTAATTCGTACAGACATTCATGATCCACTTGTCCACTGAAGCAGAGCGGAGGCGGATTCGTCCGCCCAGGGCGGATTCGCATCATTCGTATTTGTTTTGTGTAACCCATTAGTCCTTTTTCACTAATTCCAACTTTCTTTTCTTATCTTCCTTGATAAGTTCATCAATAATAGAATCTAAATCGCCGTCTAAGATTTGATTTATATTATGAAAGGATCTTTTAATTCTATGGTCTGTGATTCTGTCCTGTGGAAAATTGTAGGTTCTGATTTTTTCTGCTCTATCCCCAGTTCCTATCTGTGATCTTCTTCTCTCTCGTTCTTTTTTTTCTCGTTTTTCTTCTTCAACACTCGAAAGCCTAGATCTTAGGATTTGTATTGCTTTTTCTCTGTTTCTTCCTTGGTAGCGTTCGTCTTGGCAGGAAACTGCTATCCCTGTTGGCAAATGAGTTATACGGATTGCTGTTGCTACTTTGTTTACATTTTGGCCGCCACTACCTGATGCATGGAAGACATCTATTCTTAGATCTTTAGGATCAATTTCAAATTCTTTTTCTTTTACTTCAGCAAGGACTGCGACTGTTACAGTTGATGTATGAATCCTTCCTGATTTTTCAGTTTCAGGAATCCTTTGAACCCTGTGTACTCCCATTTCGTATTTTAGTCTTTCAAACACATCTTGGCCTTTAATAGATAAAATTGCTTCTTTTACACCACCGATTCCAATCGTTGATTTCTCCATCTCTGCGTACTTAAATCCTTTCCTTTCTGTATAACGTTTGTACATTCTTAGTAAA
>PFNU01000096.1 GCA_002792135.1 bacterium (Candidatus Torokbacteria) CG_4_10_14_0_2_um_filter_35_8
TCTCATGAAAAGCAATTCTTGCTATTTTTTCCTTTTTTATATCTAAAGCATAGGTAAGATGCCAAGAGATTGCCTCTCCCTCGCGATCTTCATCTGTTGCCAGATAAACTTTTTTTGATCCTGGTAAATTTTTTTTCAATTCAGAAATTCTTTTCTTAGCTTTAGGAAGTATTTCATAAGTAGGTTTAAAATTTTTTTCTATATCAACCCCTAGTCCTTTTTCTGGAAGATCACGCACGTGCCCAAAAGATGCTTGGACATTAAAACCTTTTCCTAAATATTGTTTTATTGTTCTTGCTTTGGCAGGAGACTCAACGATCACAAGGTTCATAAGTTGGTGGTTTGTTAAATGTTAAATTTATAGTTAGAGGTTAGTGCTGAATTTAAAGCTACAAATTACTAATGAGGAATTTGTAATTTCTAATCAAACCTCAATGTCTAATGACTAAATGACTAATGTATTACTTTTTTGTCATTAGATATTTTGTCATTGGGTATTCATTAGTCATTCTTAATTTCAGAATTAGAAATTTGCAGTCTTTAGTTTAAAGTTAATCCTCGATTATCACTACATATACAAGGACTTCGCTGTGCTAGTTAATGTGATAATACGTAGTTTGCATTTCCCAAATTCTTAACCTTGCCTTTAAGCTCCATCATTGACAAGGTAGAATTTACTTTGCTAACTGGAAGTTTAGTTTTTTTGATTATTTTGTCAACATGGGTTGGCTCATGGGATAGATTCTTTAAAATTTCTGCCTCTTCGGGAGTATCTGGAATTATGCTTTGAGTTTTCACATATTCTGTTGCCAGACTTAGATTTAATTCATCTAGAACATCTTGCGAAGAGGTAACTAATTTTGCACCTTTTTTGATTAAATTATTTGTTCCGAAAGAATTTGGACTAAAGATGTTTCCTGGAGTAGAAAATACCTCTCGGTTTTGGTCTAAGGCGAAGTGGGCAGTTATAAGAGCACCAGATGATTCTCCTGCTTCTATTACTAATACTCCTAGGCAGAGTCCTGAGATAATCCTATTTCTTGCTGGAAAATGCTCTTTTCTAGGATCTGTACCAGGCGGATATTCTGATACAAGTGCACCATTTTCAATTATTTCTTGCGCAAGGTTATAATTAATTCGAGGATAAATACTATTATTATCTACCCCTGATCCTAACACCGCGATTGTTCTTCCGCCAGATGCAAGACATGTTTCTTGAGAAAGACTGTCAATTCCCATGGCAAGGCCTGATACTATAGTTATCTTATTCTCTGTAAGATCTTGGACAATCATTGGTACTACTTGTCTTCCATAATTTGATGGTTTCCTTGTTCCGACAACAGCAACTGCAAATTCATCTTGTTTTTTCAAATTTCCGCGGATATATAGAAGTGCGGGAGGATTATAAATTTCTTTTAATAATTTTGGATAATTTTTATCTTTAATAGTAATAATTTCAATTTGGTCAGCAAGGAGTCTTTCGAACTCTTTGTCAGGATCAATGCCTCTTCTTTGGTCAGTAAAAAGATCAGCTATTTTTTCTGAAAACCCTGCTTTCTTGAGATTTTTAAAATCAGCAAAAAATGCCAGTTCCATGCTAGGAAAGAAGTTGTATAATTTTTTAAAGCGGCTAGGACCAATTTGTTCTATTTTATTGATCGCATGCCAATATTTTAGGTCTTGGTTTTGATTCATGGGTTTTTATTGAAGAGTCTTATTCTATGGTACAATAATATAAGATATAGTTAAATAGTAATCTAATAAAATATGAAACCAAAAAAAGGACAACTAATTATTTTTTCTTCTCCTTCAGGTTGTGGCAAAACTACAGTTGGAAAGGCTTTGCTAGAAAGAAATAGAGATTTAATTCGATCAGTTTCCTGTACCACTAGGAAGCCTAGAAAAGATGAGGTACACAGTAAGGATTATTTTTTTATTAGTAAAAAGGAATTTCAGGACAAAATCAGAAAAGGAGAATTTGCTGAGTGGGCTGTTTATAATAAGAATTATTATGGAACGCTATTAAAAACTATTGAAGAAGGATTAAAAGCCGGTAAAAAAATTTTATTTGTGATTGAAGTTCAAGGAGCGGAGAAATTACTTGAAAAACATCCTAATGCTTTAACAATATTTTTACTGCCTCCAAGTATAAATGAGCTTAGAAGAAGGTTAATAAAAAGAGGAAAAAATACCCCTGAAGAAATAGAGAAGAGGATTAAAAGGGCAAAAGAAGAAATTAAACAGGTGGGCTTTTATCAGTACAAGGTTACAAATGATGATTTGGAAAAAGCAATTGAAGAATGCGAGAATATAATCAATAAAGTAAAGTAAGAATTATAGCTTGAAGCCGTGGGGGGATTAAGGCTACTGGGACTACTGGGCAACTAGGCTACTAGGAATTTGTTACGCTAAGTATTATTCGTACAGATTTCGCAACCCACTTGTCCACTAAAGCACAGCGAAGGTGGATTCGCATGGCATTCGTATTTATTCGTATTGCTTTTCGCTTTGCACTTTGAGCTTTGTGCTTCCTAAGATTTTAATCTCTTCCTCTAACCCTTGAGCCCACTTTCTACCCAACTCCTCCCTATCAATTTTCGCTTGGTTCTGTTCCATATCAATAATCCACGCAGGATTCTTGTCTAATAAATTATAGATTTTTACTGGTTTTGGTTTTTTGGCAAACTTAATAATGATCCTTTCCTTTTTAGTTCCATCAGGTAAAAAGACAAAGCTGGATTTAAGGTCAGAAATATCTGCTTTTTGACAGAGGACACGGAGCTTAGTAATTTGCAAAAGATTGGAAAAAGTAGGAGGGATTTTTTTGTACTTTTTTTCAAGGCCTTTTCGTATTTTGTGGAATTTAACTATATTATTTACAGAGGAAAGTTCTTGATAAATTTTAAAGCGAGTACTTCTTTTAGAAATAAAATCTTTAGGAATAAAACTTGATAGAGGAAGATTAATATTCACATCAAGTACAGGTCTTTCTATTTTCCCAGTCTTTAATTCATTTATTGCTTGAGTTAAAAGTCTTAAGTATAAACCCAATCCTATTTTTGATGCAGTACCAGATTGTTCTTTCCCTAAAATATTTCCCACACCTCTTATTTCCATATCTTTTAGCGCAATTCTAAAACCCGATCCTAGTTCTTGCATTTCTATAAGGGAAGATAATCGCTGTCTTGCTTTATCTTTTAGATTCTTTGATCGATATAGAAAATAAGCGAAACCTTGCCGATCACTTCTTCCGATTCGACCCTTGATTTGATAAAGCTCGGAAAGACCAAAACGTGTTGCTTGGTTTACAATAAGAGTGTTAACGTTTGGCAAGTCTAATCCGTTTTCAATAATAGTAGAGCATACTAACACATCATATTTTCTACTATCAAAATCATGCATACTTTTTGCAAGTTCTTTTTTGGGAAGTCTTCCATGGGCAATACCAAACTTTGCCTTGGGAATTAACTTTTTGAGTCTTGCCCTTATAGCATCGATAGTTTCTACTTTGTTGTGTAGAAAATAAACCTGACCTTTTCTTTGTAGTTCTTTTTTAACGGCTTTCTTAATAATTTTCTCAGAATAATGTAAGACGTGAGTTTCTACTGCTTTTCTTCCTTTTGGGGGAGTGTCGATAGTGCTTATATCTCTCAAGCCTGATAGAGAAAAATTTAGAGTTCTGGGGATTGGTGTAGCGGTCATTGTTAAAACGTCGACATTTTCTCGCATTTTCTTAAATTTTTCTTTGTGTCTTACTCCGAATCTTTGTTCTTCATCAATAACTGCAAGACCCAAATTCTTAAACTGAGTATCTTTGGAAAGAAGCCTGTGAGTTCCGATTACAATATCGAGCTTTCCTTCTGCTAGGCTTTTGATAATCTTCTTTTGCTCTTTTTCTGTTCTAAACCTGCTTAAAACATCAAATGTAATTGGTAAGCTATTCAACCTTTCGTGAAAAGTGTCATAGTGCTGTTGAGCAAGAATAGTGGTTGGTGCTAAGATCGCAACTTGTTTTCCAGATTCTACTGCTTTTACCGCTGCCCTGATTGCAATTTCAGTTTTTCCATAGCCTACATCCCCGCAAACAAGACGATCCATAGGCTTCATACTTTCCATGTCTTGTTTAACTTCTTCAATAACTTTTAGTTGGTCAGGGGTTTCTTCATATTCAAAATCTTTTTCCAGCTGGGCAGTAATAGAAGAATCTTTTTTATAAGAAAATCCTAAAGATACTTCTCGTTTTGCATAAAGTGAAAGGAGCTCTTTTGCTAATTTCCAAGTTTTCTTTTTAGCACGCGATCTTATCCTTACCCATACCTCTTCAGAAAGTCTGTGGAGTACCGGTTTTTTAAATCCTATATACTTAGATAATTTTTCTGCTTTTTCGATAGGCACAAAAAGCTTGTCATTCTCTGCATATTCCAAAACGAAATACTCTGTTTCTTTGCCATCGGATTTTATTCTCTCTACCCTTTTAAATCTTGCTACTCCATGATCAAAGTGAACTACAAAGTCGTTTGGCTGCAGTTCGGAAAGAAAGGAAGTATCAATTTGTTTTTGTTTCTTGACCTTCTCTTTCCTACCAAAAATCTCCCAATCTGATAAAAAGAATATTTTCTCTTTTTCGGACTTAAATCCTCGTCTTAAACTTTCTCCTTCTATAATTTCTAATCTATCTTTTGGTATTGGCCCGAGTAGATTCTCTATTGCTTTTCTATTCTTAGTAGTAAAGTAAAACTTATAATTCCCTTTTAAGGCTTTTTTAATATCAAATTCTAATAATTTAAAATTTGAAAAATAAGAATTTACTGGTTGAAAGTCTAGTTTAATCAACTTTTCTTTATTAGAGGGAAAGGAGTTAAAAATAATTTTTTGAAAAGGTGAAAGATAATTCTGAATTTCTTTAAACTCATCAATCTGTGAAAAGATGACATCTGGTTCATCTATAATTGTTACTGCCTCTTTAGAAATAAAAGATTTAAAACTTTTTTCTGTTTGTATTTTGAATTCAATATTATAGATGGGCGTAATTTGTAAAAAGTCAATTTCTTTTTCTTTGCTGCTAGTTTTAGGATCGAAGGTTACCATTTTTTCTACCAGCTCATCAAAAAAATCAATTCGGATAGGTTTTTTAAAGTTAATAGGAAAAATTTCTAAGACTCCTCCTTTTTTCGCAAAAGTTCCCGGTGCTAAAGCAGAACTTTCTTTTCCGTAACCTATATCTATTAACTTTTCTAGAAAACTTGTAAGTTTTACTTCTTCATTTAATTCAAGATCAATACTTAGATTTTCAAAACTTTCTCTCTTGGGAAAACGAGAGATAAAATCTTTAAAAGTAACAAGATAAATACCTTTTTCACTGCGCGAGAGCTTATAAAGCAAACTCGATGTATCTTGCCAGTCTTTAGGGTTTTGAGAGTCTTCATCATAAAAGAATTTAAAAATAGGAAGACCTGCCTTCCAGAGTTTTTTCCAGAACGAGAGTCTTTCATAAATTTCTTCTAACTCTTTATAGTTTCTTACATACCACAAAATAGGTCCGGATAGAGTTATCCCCACCTTAGTAATAAAATAGGGTTTGGCAGCATCACAAATTCCAGAGACTGTTATGCTATCTTTATTTTCCAATTCTTGTATGATATCTTTCTGCACAAGTAAGATTATAGGAGAAAGAGGTGATGATTGTAAAGATTGTTTAGGATATTAAGTTATTAGGTTATTAGGTTATTAGGGACTGTTAGGGCTAGTAGAAACTGGAATTAGAATTAGAGTTTAGAATATAGAATATCCGCTCGAGGCGGACTGGTGCCTAGCACTCAGCACTTAGTATCTAACCCCGTTGACTTTTTTCAAAAGATTTGCTAACATACTATGATTTATTTTCTGTGAGGGCCAAAAAAACGAATGAGGGAAAGAGAAAAGGGAGGTTTTTTAAAACATAAAGAAAAGAATTTGCGTATGCTTTCAATCTTCGTAAGGTATTTTTGATTTTTAGGCTTATAAAAGCTAGCATCTAGAATCCTGTCTACGAGTAGCGAAAACGGCGAAGTATCCCTCCTAATTTCGCTAAGTAGCTTTCAATGATTAGGAGTCTTAAGACTTTTGTCTATAGATTCCTAGGCTCGTAGATAGGCTTGTGGATATTAGCGTAACAAGAAAACTGCCTTTGGTGTTTTACGATTAAGGCGGTTTTTTTGTTTGGTTTATTTGTTAAAAACGCAAGACTGCAAATTTCTTCAGCCCAAGGCTTCATCCGCCCGGGGCGGAGATCCGCCTAGGAATGTAATACGTCCCTAGGGCGGAAATGACGAATTAAGAATGACTAGTCAATGACCAATGCCCCAATCCCCAATGTCAAATCGGTCATTCATTAATTGGGGCTTGATTAGTCCGCCTGCGGCGGATTAATTAGTCATTTGCAGCCTTTGGTCTGTTGATTGTGCATCTTATTTAAGAAGTCCAATTTTTTTACTTTCTCTTCAACCCTGTGATTAATTGTCTTCTTTTCTTCCTTAGAAAAATTCTCCAAAACATAATCTTCCACTTTCTTTTCTGTGTTCCACTCACCTTTAATTCTTCCACCAACCCCGATTTTTATTTGAGTAAAGTTTTTAGTTCCAAGTAGATTGATAATAGACTTTATTCCCTTATGGCCTCCTGCGCTAGAGTCTTTTTTTGTTCTTACTTTACCAAGCTCTAAGTCGATATCATCGCGGATTATTATTAAATCTTTCTCGGTGTCTAATTTATAGAAATCAACAATTTTTGCTACAGACTGGCCAGAGTTATTCATAAAAGTTTGAGGCTTAACTAGGGTTACTTTTTCTTTGTTTAATATTCCCGTAGAAGTCTCAGCATCAAATTTTTTTTCGAATCTCCAATTATCAAAATTTTCTTTATTTTCTTCTTGTAATTTATCTACAAATAAAAAACCAGCATTATGTCTGGTGTTGGCGTACTTTTTACCGGGGTTGCCAAGACCTACAATTATCTTCATAAGAATAAAGAATCACGAATCAAGAATCAGGAATTTAAAATCCCAAATCTCTCAGCCTGTAGATGACAAATTTTCAAAATCCGAAATAGGTAACTTCGTCATTCTGAGTGAAGCCGCAGCGGAGCGAAGAATCTCAACTCTTGAATATACCGACAAGTTGAGATTCTTCATCCGCCTTCGTCTGCGGACTTCGGTGGATTCAGGATAACGATAGTGGTATTTCGTTTTGAAAATTAGTCCGCCCGTGGCGGATGATGCTTGGGACGTAGTACATCCCTTGGTGCTGGGAATTTTCTAACGCGGAAGACTAGTACCTAATTCCCTGATTTGTAATAGTCTTCACCTAGAATGATTAAGATATCAGCTGTGCTCTCTTTTTTGTCTTCAGGAAGAGAAAGCATTGAAATTCGGGCATTTAGCTTCTTTTCCAATGCTTGCAAAGTATAAGGATACTCACTTCCTTCTGATTGATCATAGATTACTGTTTTCTCATAATCAGAACGAGAAGCATTACCTACTTTTATAATATTATAACCCTCTTGTTTTAATATATAGGACGCTTTTGTTGCAAGACCGTTTCTTTTAGTACCGTTTTGTATCTCAATAGTTACGCTTTTCTTTTCTTGTTCTTTCTTGTCAGCGTCAAAAATATTCAAGGCTACATTATGAATTTCTGAGAAATCATAGGCATTAGGTTTTAAAACATAGACACTCATACCACCTATCATAACTTTATCAGCATATAGAAGTCCATCGGGATCTGTAGATAGGACTTTGTTCACTATTTTTTTATTATCAACATTTTTTGAAATCTCATAAAGTTCTTTCATTTCCCAAGGCTCAATATCAGTTTTCACATGGCCTCCTAGAATTTTAAAGAAGTTATTAATTTTTGAAATATCTAAAAGAGTACTTGCTGAGAGAACTTCATTTTTGAAAGCAGCTAAAACTTGTTGTTGTCTTCTTGATCTTGCAAAGTCTGATCCTTCAGGACCTTGTACATATCGCGCTCTTACATACCATAGAGCTCTAGAGCCATTCATATGTTCTGTGCCTTTTTTGAACCACTTTTTGTTATGGTAATCATAAAAAGTTTCTTTGATTTCAACATCAAGCCCTCCTACATTGTCTATCGCTTTTCTAAACCCTTCAAAGTCCAAAGTAATATAATAATGAATAGGAAGGCTTGTTACATCTTGGATAACTTCTTTGGTAAGCTTAGGCCCTGTTGTGCCAAATTCTGCACCGTATTCTTTACCGTAAGAATAAGCGGAATTTATCTTAGAGTACCCAAAATTAGGGATTGAAACATATAAATCTCTTGGAATAGAAAGCATTGCAACTTCATAAGTTTCTGGCCTAATACTAACTACCATAATACTATCAGTAAGGTACTCTCCTTTATGGCCTTCGCCGCCAACACCAAGAAGTAGAATGTTGATCCTTCCTGCTTCTGCACCTTTTAAATCTTTTTTTTCTTTAGTAAAAAAGTCTTTTATCTGTTGCCAACTAGATTTTTTCTCCCCTTCTCCATCATTCTCTATCGCGATCTCCCTGCTTGTTGATATTACTTTATATGAAAGCCCCACCCCACCTAAAACTAAGGCAAACACGAATAAAAAAAGAATGGCCTTTAAAAAAGAGCTTCTCTTCTCTTCCTTTTTTTTCTTTTGTCTTTTGATAGCAGCTTCAGGGATTTTTTTAGAGAAACGCTTTTTAATACGTTCTATCTCTTTATTGTAATTAGATAATTGTGCCATATAATTCTACTCTTACACTGAACTTTAAAATTTTCTACATTATACCTTGAACGTGAGAAAGTGTAAAATTAGGTGATAGGGAATAGATGATAGGTGTTTTTTGTTTTCTATAACCTAATTCCTACTCTTCCTCTAATTGTGCTTGTCTTTTTCCTAAAACATTGCTATATTAGAGTGCAGGTGATCTATTTGTATTATATTATATTAATTCAAAACCTCTATTTTTTTGTTATAAATATTTCTTATATAGCCGATTAAACATTAATATATGCTTCGTAATAAAGAAGAAGAGCTAGAAGTTCTTTTTCAAGACGACAATAAGCCCAATTTGAATAATTTAAAAAAAGATAGAGATCTCATAAAAAAAGAGTCTTCTTCTGGCTTCTTTAAACCAACCCTTCTTTTTTTCTGGGAAACAATTAAAGTTTTGATTATCTCTTTTGCTATTATTATTCCTATCCGTTACTTTGTACTGCAGCCTTTTATGGTACAAGGATCTTCCATGGAACCATCTTTTCATAATGGAGAATATCTTCTTGTTAATGAAATAGAATACCGTTTTTATGAGCCTGCAAGAGGAGATGTGATTATTTTACGTTATCCTAGAGATCCTAGCCAATATTATATTAAGAGAATAATTGGTTTACCTAATGAGAAAATCCAGCTTGTTAACGAACAAATTATTATTTATAATGAAGAGTTCCCTGCTGGAATAGAGCTTGATGAGCCTTATCTTCCTGACAATATTGATACTCCAGGGAAGATCGATGTTACCCTGGGCAAAGATGAATATTTTGTAATGGGGGACAATAGGTCTTTCTCTTCTGACTCTAGAGATTGGGGTAATGTCAAGAAGGATCTTATTATTGGAAAAACATGGATTAGATGCTTCCCTTTTAAAAATTTCACTATTTTTTCTACCCCAGAGTATGAATGGATAAGTAATTAGGGATTAGGTGATAGGGGGTAGATAGTAGGATTAGCTTGTAGGAATTAGCTTGTAGCTTTTTAGGTCTCAAATCACTATCTACAAGTGCCGTATTACGGTACAAGCCAAAAAGCTAAGAAGCCAATTCCTAAATTTTAAATTTTAAATTTTGCATTTTTAATTTATTTTATGCGAGTAAAACGTCATAAACATGCTGTTAAAAAGAGAAAAAAGCTTTTAAAGCAGGTAAAAGGATATTTATCTGGTCGCTCTTCTCGATACAAGCTTGCAAAAGAAGCTTTTTTAAGGGCAAGGACTTATTCTTATCGAGACAGAAAAAAACGTAAAGGTGATTTTCGTAAGATTTGGATTTTAAGAATAAATTCTGCTTTAAAAAAATACAATATCTCTTATTCCTTGTTTATAAATTATCTTTCTAAGAAGAAAATTTTATTAAACCGAAAAATGCTAGCTGAGATAGCAGTATTACACCCCGTTGTTTTTAAAAAAATAGTAGAAAAAGTTCAAATATCTAATAAAAATAAGTCAAGTGATGAAGCAAAATAAAGGGCAAAAAGAGACCGAAGAAAAAAAACAAGTTTTAGTACAGGCTCCTTTAGGGATGAATGATATTTTACCGGCTGAGCAAAAGTACTGGAATTTTGCAATTGGGCAAATGGAAGATCTAGCTAAATATTTTGGTTACAAAAAAATAGTGACACCGATAATTGAATATCAAGATCTTTTTACAAGGAGTATCGGACGCGTAACAGATATTGTTGAGAAAGAAATATTTGAAATTAAACAGAAAAGAGAAACAAAACTTGCCTTACGTCCTGAATTTACAGCGGGAATAGTAAGATCTTATATAGAAAATGGTATGAAAAATAGAGCTAAACCTGTGAGATTTTATTCCTTTGGACCAATATTTAGATATAGTAAACCACAAAAAGGAAGATTTCGAGAATTTTGGCAATTTAACGTTGAGGCATTAGGATCATGCTCCGCTGGCCAAGATGTAGAAGTTATCCTTTTGTGCTGGGATATTTTTGAAAAGTTAGGCCTAAAAAATCTCACCCTTCAAATAAATAGTATTGGTTGTCCTAACTGTAGACCAGAATATTTATCTTTGTTAAAAGAGTATTATAGACCTTACAGAAGAAGGCTTTGTGCAGATTGTAAAAGAAGATTTTCTAAAAATCCTTTACGACTTCTTGACTGTAAAGAGGCAAGATGTAAAGAAGTAGCAGATAAAGCACCACAAATTATTGATTATCTTTGTCCTGATTGTCACTCACATTTTAAGTCTGTCTTGGAGTTTTTAGATGAATTAGATATTTCTTATGTGCTTAATCTTAGGTTGGTAAGAGGACTTGATTATTATACAAAAACAGTTTTTGAGATCTGGCCAGAAAAAGAAGGCGGAAATCTGTCTTTAGGCGGTGGAGGAAGATACGATTTACTTGTCGAAGAACTTGGAGGAGATCCTACTTGTGCTTGTGGTTTTGCAATAGGGTTGGAGAGGATAATCTCTGAGTTAAAGAATCAGCGTATTGATGTAAAAGAGGAAAGAAAGCCAAAAGTAATGTTGGTACAATTAGGTGAGATTGCAAAAAGAAAGAGCCTTCCTCTGTTTGAAAAACTTAGAAAACAAGGCATTAGAGTTCTAGCTATATTTGGGAAAGACAGTGTTAGAGGACAGCTTAGCGTTGCTAACAAAAATAAAGTTACACTTGCTCTTATTCTTGGTGAAAAAGAGGCGTTAGAAGGTAGTATTATTATCCGAGATATGCAGAGTGGTTCTCAGGAGACAGTAAGCCAGAATAGGATTGTTGAGGAAATTAAAAAGAGGTTAAAAGAAGATTAGATGTTTCCTCCTTCGCCTGCGGGCTACGGAGGATCAGCTGAGGCTGGAGGTTGCAGGAGGTAAGAAACAGCTTTTTATTCTAGGTAAATTTGTGTAGTTTTAATCTAACCCCTAAATTATTTTTGAATTTTGTATTTTTAATTTTAAATTTTTAGGAGGTGAATATATGTGATTTTTATTGAAAGAAAAGAAGGAGAGTCTTTTGAGAGGTTTTTAAATCGATTCAAAAGAGCTCTTCAAGGAAGTAAAGTTCTAACACAGGCTGTTCAAAATAGGAATTTCCAGAAGAAAAAGAGTAGAAATGTAAGACGAAAAAATGCGATCGAGCGATCTTACATCAGAGAGCAAAAAGAGAAATTGGTAAAGCAAGGGATAGTAAATCCTGAGCAGCAAAAGAAAATTTTGAAGGGGGGAAGCTTGCAAAAGAAGAACTAGTAATAGCACATATGAAACTTATTGAAAAAATAAATTCTGATTTTAAAAATGCTTTAAAAAATCAAGATCAATCCGCACTCTCAGCACTGCGGATGCTTAAGAGTACCATAAGAAACAAAGAGATAGAGTTGAAAGAGATGCCCTTAGACGAGAAGGAAGTTTTGCGAGTGATTTCCTCTGAAGTTAAAAAAAGAAAGATGTCTCTTGAAGAATTTAGAAAAGGAGCAAGAGAAGATTTAGCCGAGAAAGAGCAAGAAGAAATAAAAATTTTAGAGGAATATTTACCAGAGAAGATTTCAGCATCAGAATTAGAAAAAATTATTAAAAAAGCAATTAATGTAAAAGGTGCTACGTCAGAAAAAGATTTAGGTCTTGTTATAAGCTATGTAATGCCAATAGTACAAGGGAGAGTAGAAGGAAATGTAATGCGAGAGAAAGTACTTAAGATGCTTCAGGATCTTTAGCAAAACCTTATGTTGATATTCAACGTTGTCAATACAACTCAGATTAAGGTTTCTAAAAAGTATCTAAGAAAAGTTGTAGAGAAGATTTTAGAAGAAGAAAATTTTAAAGATGATTTTGAGGCTAGTTTAGTATTAGTGGGTGATAAGAAAATGAGATCTTTAAATAAAAAGTATAGGGGAATCGATAAGGCAACTGATGTTCTTTCTTTTGATCTTAATTGGGATGCAAAAGAATTAAAGTATGATAAAACAAGACAAGGAGAAATAATTATTAGCCTTGATCAAGTAAAAAGGCAAGTCAAAAAAATAGAAGGCAACTCTTTTAGAAAAGAGCTATCACTCTTACTTATTCACGGAGTTTTACATTTATTGGGATATAATCACGAAGGTACTCTGAAAGAAAAAAAGAGAAGAATGCTTTCTCGTCAAGAGGAGTTATTAATCAGAATCTCTCATTAAGCATTATTTTAATCTAAGGATACATGAAAAAATTAATCAGAAGTTTCCAATATGCTTTTGCTGGGGTAAGTTACGTGGCAAAGCATGAGAGAAGTTTTAGAGTTCAAGTTTTAATAAGTATAATTGTTTTAGTACTAGCTTGTCTTTTTCAAATAGCTTTATGGCAGGTTTTTGTGTTGATATTTCTAATAAGTTTTGTCTTGGTTTTAGAAATAATAAATAGTATTTTTGAAAGAATAGTGGATGTCTTGAAACCAAGGATACACCCTTATGCAGAAGCCATTAAAAATATGATGGCAGGCACAGTGCTTATTGCCAGTATCACAAGTGCTATTATTGGTTTTTTCATTTTTATTCCCTATTTTTTGGGGTACATTGGATGTTAGCTTGTAGGATGTTAGGAATTAGGAAATTAGCTTGTAGGAGTTTAGTTTATTTTAAACTATAAAAAATAATGAAGACTTATAGTAAAAAAACAGAGATAGTAAGTAAAAGTAGTAAGATTATAACCTATAAAGATTTAATAATCTGGCAGAAAGCAATGGATTTGGTAGTTAGTATTTATAAATTAACAAATAAGTTTCCAAAATCAGAAATGTACGGATTAACATCTCAAATGAGACGTTGTGCTGTATCAATCCCCTCTAATATTGCCGAAGGCCGTAGGAGAAGTTCTAAGAAAGATTTTCATAAATTCTTAGTTATTGCCTATGGATCAGGAGCAGAACTAGAAACTCAAATAGAAATAACAAAGAGATTACCATTCAACATGAACTTAGATTATACGGAAGTTGATGGCTTACTGAGGGAGGTAATGAAGATATTAAATACCATGACGGCTCACTTAAAAGCCAATTCTCTGAGAAACTAAGCCCCTAACTTCCTAATTCCTAACCTCCCAACTTCCTGATTCATGATTTATGATTCGTAGCCATGATTCGTGACTCTTGATTTTCTTTTCCATTTTGATCTTAACTTCAGATTGTTATATACTGAATTTATCAAAGTACGAAAATTTTAAACATTGATAAAAATCTATGTCTAAAGAAAATGTTTTGTGCGGGCTCGATATTGGCTCAACCAAGATAAGGACTATTATTGTTAAAAAAGAATACGATTCTTCTCAGTATCTAGTAGTTGGTGTAGGAGAATCGCTTTCCTATGGTATTAGAAAAGGAACAATGGTTGATTTTGAAGAAACTGTGAGTTCTATTTCAGAAAGTTTGGAAAAGGCAGAAAGAATGAGCGGAGTTCAGATAAATCATGCTGTAGTTAGCATTGGTGGAACCCACATTTCTTCTCAAAACAGCAAAGGGGTAATTGCAGTATCAAGAGCAGATGGGGAAGTATCATCTCAAGACGTGGAAAGAGTAATAGAGGCTGCAAGAGCCGTTTCGCTTCCTGTGAATCGAGAGATTCTTCACATTATTCCTAAAAATTTTATTGTAGATGGTCAGCAAGGAATTAAAGATCCTATAGGAATGAATGGAATGAGGCTGGAAGTTGATGCTCATATTATTGAAGGAGGAACCCATTTTATAAAAAATATCTCTAGGTGTACAGAACAAGCAGGAATAGAAGTTGATGCTTTAGTTTTAAGTCCTCTTGCAGCAGCTAAAGCCATTTTAGATAAAAGACAAAAGGAACTCGGAGTAGCATTGGTTGATATTGGAGGAGGAACTTGTGGGTTAGCGGTTTTTGAAGAAGGAGATTTAATCCATTCTCAAATTTTACCTGTTGGTGCAGAGCATATTACTAATGATTTGGCAATTGGC
>PFNU01000137.1:0-1037 GCA_002792135.1 bacterium (Candidatus Torokbacteria) CG_4_10_14_0_2_um_filter_35_8
AAAACTTCCATCTTGAACAAATTTGGCCAAGTCTACTGAGGCTAGAAGACAAATACCCAAGTGTTCTAGACTTAATTCTCCGCAAGGATTACATCCATGAAGATAGAAAGGATTATTAGTATCATTTAAAGAACTTATAAGTGGATTATTCTTATTGACTGTATCTAAGAAAAGAGCTCCTGGATCACCATTAAGAGAATTACTCTCACAATAGAGTTTCCATACATCTCCTACCGAGAGTACTCCCTTTGGTCCTCTATCTCTTCGAAGAATTGGTTCTCCATTAGGAAGAATATTATATTGATCTCCACTCCAATAAACAACATGAGGTTTCTTGGAACTTCCTTGAAGTTTCTTCATAAAACTATCTGTAAAGGATACTGATATATTAAAATTCTGAAGCTCTTTAAGATTTCTTTTTGCTTTTATGAACTTTACAATATCTGGATGGTCTATTCGAAGAGAGGCGAGAAGAGCAGCTTTTCTAATACCAGCCTGAGTAATAAGATTACCAGCACAATTATAATCTACCATTACTCTAATTGGGCCGCATGAAAATTTATGTGTTGAAGCAATAGGAAAACCTTCAGGTCTTATGGCGGACAGATCAAATCCTACTCCTCCACCAAACTTCAGGATCATTATTGCTTTAGCTCTAACATCTAGAATGGATTCGATATTATCTTGAGGTCTTAGATGAAAGCAAGCAGCAGCACAACCTTTCTCATTGACTCCTGCATTGACAAGCATTGGAGTATTTGGAAGCATCTTTCCTTGAACCATTAGAGAATAGAAGAATTCTTCGTCTTTTTTAGGTTCTTCTGAGATTTGAGCTGCCCAATGGGCTACCCTTCGACAAAGTCCTGACCAATCTTCTCCGTCTTGAAAATATCTATCTTTTAAAAGTTGTTCTGCATTTTTAGGAGGTTGAAAATTTGTAGTAGTCAATTGAATATAGTCTCCTAGAGAAGCCTAAGCTTCATGATTCTTGTTCTTATTTCGACTGAGTTAAGAGCACCTTCTAAACCTGAGACAAT
>PFNU01000137.1:1432-2066 GCA_002792135.1 bacterium (Candidatus Torokbacteria) CG_4_10_14_0_2_um_filter_35_8
TTAATCTATCTAGAAGAGTCTTTTTTAGATCTGGCAATTCTCAGATTCTCCTTTACTGATTCTATCTTTACTAGTTGGGTCTCTGATAATTCTTTTCGAGGCATTAGTCTTTTTTCTCTTCGAGCTATTTGTTCCGCTTCCTTCCATTGTGTCTGAGGAAGTTCCCACCATGGAATAACTAAAAGTTTCCCATAGGGATTTTCTGAATAGAAAGGACATGCTTGATCCTTACAATCTTCCTTTTCAAATCCATTACATGAAGAGCAGAAAGCATCCTTTTGTCTTTTAGTCGTCATTAATTTCCTTTTCTTTCTCTGAACTATATTCTGTTGGATAGAGTTTAAGATATATTGAACCTAGTATTCCTGTTACAGCACATCCTATAGCTGAAACTATTGAAGTCGAAAGACTACCCAAGAGAAAATAGGCACCTATGGTTATTAGAAGATCAGTAATCAGAGAATGTTTTGCGGCAAAACATTTAACCTGTCCTGGTAATTTATCAAAGATTAACCAAATTCCTATAGCTGTTAGAAAACCAAGAACTAATCCAGAGAACATTCTTTCGCCTCGAAGCTTTTCTTTATTGAATTAGATTTCCTCCCTCATCGAGGAGGGAAATTTTAAAGCCTTT
>PFNU01000137.1:2494-3223 GCA_002792135.1 bacterium (Candidatus Torokbacteria) CG_4_10_14_0_2_um_filter_35_8
AGCTAGGAAAGTTATAGTTTGCTTCCACTTCTTCTCTCTAGTGAATATAGTAGATCTTACAACAGCTAACCCTTCAATATTTAAAACTACTTTACTCCTAGCCCATCTTCCTAAAAGGAGAGCTATTGGCCAGGTTAGACAAAGTTTTAACCAGATCTTTATTCTGGAAGGTCCCATCCTAGAACTCTTTTTAGGGCTACTGGAAGAAGTTCTTGAAGAATTATTATATGATTCTTATTAAGAACTACTTTTATAGTCCTAAACTTTTCTTTGGAATCTCTTGATCGTTTAGCGATCTTTTCTTCAATTTCAAAGGATGGGGACAAAGTTGAGAGATCTACTTTTAGATTTACAGATCTTCCATTCTGCTCTCTCTTAAAGAACAGAGGAGCTTCATGCTTTTCCGAGTAGAGACAATCTATTAATTGTGAAACTTCTTCCTCTGAAGAAAAGGATAAGTTAATGGTATTCTTCCAATCCATCTTTCCCTCAGGAAGCTTCTTAGCAAAACTTAACTGGAGGGCTCCTCTTCGATCTCCATTGGGATCTTTCAGCTTAAACTTCATGGCGGTCTGATCATTGTAAATAGGAAACGGAATTCTAGCCATCAGAATTGTTATAACCTTTCTCTCTAAAATTTAGGTTCAGATATTCTCTTCTCGACTTCTTGTTCTATTCTCTTTATTTTTGCTTTAAGACTATTTATTCTATCTAATGAAGTCCTAAGGA
>PFNU01000093.1:0-249 GCA_002792135.1 bacterium (Candidatus Torokbacteria) CG_4_10_14_0_2_um_filter_35_8
GTTACAAAAAGACATACACATAGCTATAGATATCTTTGGAGATAGAGATTATCATCCGGATAAACTTATAGAGGAGTGTATAGAGAAATATAAAGAGTTACAGAAGACGCCATCGTTATCTCTTATAGACACGTCTCTGATGGCAGTGAACTCAGTAAAATATTTCTTTGAGGAGATGACGATAAAAGTTGATGACAGTGATGATGAGAAGAAGAAGAAGTTTGCGAAATTTGATTTCACAAAAGTGTT
>PFNU01000093.1:669-1335 GCA_002792135.1 bacterium (Candidatus Torokbacteria) CG_4_10_14_0_2_um_filter_35_8
AAGCTGCATATTTTGAACTTCATGGGGTATATACAAAATACCATAGATCTGAAGATCCTAAAAGTCCATATTATAAATATTGGGTAGAACAGGCACGTAGGTCTGTGTATGGTTATACTACAGAAGATAACGTGTTCTTGCCAGGTTATTATTATTTCTATCTCAATTTCTGTCAAATAAAGATTGTCGAACCTGATGAAGAGAACTCAGAGATAGGTACAGAGAAATTTTCTTTCCCTGATGTGTGGGACATAGATTATGAGTTTTTCTGTTATGTAGATGAGGCAGAGAGAAAGGGGAAATATGTTATGGCATTGAAGGCACGTAGAGAGGGTTTTTCTTTTAAAGGTGCAGGCATGTTAAACAGGAATTATTTCCTTATACCTATAAGTAATTCTTATGTGGTAGCTGCTAGCAAAGAATATCTACTCGGTGGTGATGGTATTTTATCTAAGGCATGGGACATCATGGATTTTATAGATAAAAATACTGGTTGGAGTAAGAGACGACAATATAAGACTACAGAATATATACGAAGAGCTTCGTATATGAAGAAAATGAATGGGGTAAATTCAGAATATGGTTTTAAGTCGAGTATAATAGGTCTGTCAACAAAAAATGATGTAGATAAGTTAAGGGGAAAAAGGGCAAAACTCATTCTTTTTG
>PFNU01000035.1 GCA_002792135.1 bacterium (Candidatus Torokbacteria) CG_4_10_14_0_2_um_filter_35_8
CAGTGCCAGAAGAAAAAATACCTTTTACCTCAATTTTATCTCCGAGTTTAATCTCTGGAAAGTCACTTGCCGAGGAGTATATTTGAACCCCAGACTCTTCATCTTGAATATAAAAATAATTTTTAGAAAGAACTCCGGGTTCCACTAATACTATTCCCTGTGTAAAAACCTCATCATCATCACTTTTTTGATGAACTTCTTTAATAAAAATCTTCTCTAAATTATTAGAGTTAGAATTATTATCTTCAGAATTACTAGCAAGGGCAGTACCACCTTTTTCCTCCTCATTATCTCCATCATCGCTCCCGCTATTTTCATCTTTCCCATCACTAAACTCATTTTCGGCATTTGGGGTAAGAGTACTTGTCCACTGAAAATCACCTGATACTAAATCTAGGCTATAAGAACAATTTTCTGGGGAATTATGATAATCAATTTCTGAAACAAGTTTTCCGTTGGGATCAAAAAGCCTCACAGAGTCAGTGTCATTATTTAAAGCAATACTTGTCTCTTCTCGATACAAAACAAGATAGCCTTTTGGCAAAATTACATGGCTTAAGTTTAATAAAAATGCAGCGCTTCCTCCTTCGAAATCATCAAGATAAAAAGAATCAAGGTTTACTTCCGTATCTTCATTATTAAATAACTCTATAAATTCAAACTCTAAGTCGCTTCCTTCTGGGTTGGGAAGTAGTTCGCTTATAAAAATATCATAATCATAAGTCTTTTGTTGAACAGTTACTTTAATACTATCTTGAGAAAAACCACCATTATCATCTTCTGTTTGAAAAACAGAATTAAACACTCCTTCTGTATCAAAAGTAAAACTTGCATTTCCTGCCGTAGTAGAAGTAAAATCCCACACCCCGTCTCCATCAAAATCCCATTTATACAAAACTATCAAGCCATCACTATCAGAAGCTTGTCCTTCAAAGAAAACTTCTTCTTCTACAAAAACTTGCTTGTCCTCGCCAGCATTAACTTCAGGAGGTTCGTTTTCTAAAACAGAAACCAAAAGGCTATCAAAATCACTCTCAAATCCATCGCTCACTTCTAAACTAACTATATATTCTCCTGTGTCTTCATAGATATGAGTTGCGGTCGCAGTAAAAGTTGGATCTGTCCTATCGTCAAAATCCCAAACAAAGCTCAATTTATCTCCATCAGGATCATAAGAAGATAGGGCAGAGACTTGAATTTCTTCTCCTACTTTACAAATAATATCCTGGCCTGCAACTGCAACAGGAGGGCTGTTAGAATTAATTAAAGTGGTTTCTCCTTTGGTTACAAAATAAGTATCGCTTGACTCCAAAAGAAGAGAAAAATCTTCAGAGCTAAATGCTTTAAGTTTGTAACTGCCTTCAGGGACTGCAATCTTAAAATAACCTGCATTATTTTCATTTTGACCTTCTGAAATATCATTATCTTCAGTTAAATATCCATTAACATAATTATCATTTTGATCAAATACTCCTAATAAAACATTCTCTACCTTTTCGTCATTAATAATCAGCCTTCCAGAAATAAAACCTACATCTTCTGAGTTAACAACAGTAAAACCTTCTTCCAAAAATCTTACTTCGGCATCACAAACTTTCGTTCCAGAAAGGGTTTTTACTTGAAATTTCAAATAGTAATTATATCCTTCTCTCGGTGCTTCTTTTAATCTAAAGTTAATTAACCCTTGCCAAGAATCCTTGCTATCTGTAGTAAAAGTATCATCATAATTATATCCTCCTCTGAAGCTTCCTAGATTATTAATCCAAGTTTCTTGAATTGACTTGCCGGAATACACCCACAAAGCATATTTATATTCTGTATCAGGAATAAGATTTGATACTGAGATAACTACCGAAGAGGGGGTAGAAGAAACCGTAATATTCTCAGGCCATAATAAAAAATCTGCCGCATCAGTCTGGGCAGATACTTTACCAGTAAAACCTAGAAAACTAAAAACTAAAACTAAAAGAAAAACAAGAGCTATTTTTGCAAAATAGGTTTTAGTAGACTGCATGTCTTTGGTTTATTAGAAGCCTGGAATCATAAATCAAAGAAGAATCTAGAATTTAGAGAGTTAGGTGTTAGGGATTAGGAGGATAAGGAGTAGGTTGTAAAAAAACTATCACCTATTACCTACAACCTAACACCTAAAATAATTGGTCATTTAGATATTTAACATTAATTTGACATTCTTAAATTAGAAATTTCCACCCTAGGGACGTATTACGTTCCTAAGCGGATCAGCCTTGGGCTGAAGACATTTGCAGCTTCTAATTATGAGCGAAACTAACAGTCTGCCCAGCACTCCAATTTAATTAAAAACCGTTAGTTTTTGCTAAAAACCAGTCCATAATGATACATCCCCGCATCTGTTTCTTTTTCTAAAGAAAACCCAAGGCTAGATGCTAAAGACAAAGCATCGTCTTTAGAAAGCCTCTTCTCTCTGGGGGGACCAAATGGAGTATTTGTATCTTCCCAGTCAATAAGTAGAAATTTGCCTTCTGGTTTTAAAAACTTAGCTGCTTCTAAAAGTACAGTTTCGTCATTTTCGGTCTGACTCAAAACATTGGAAACTATTACAAAATCTAAGCTTGCATCAGGTATTTTGGTGCTTCCTTCTTTTTCCAAATCACCTTGCAGATATTCAATATTCTTAAACCCAAAAATTCTTGCATTAGCTTCAACTTCTGCCAGATCAAGTTTTTGAATATCAATCGCGTAAATCTTTCCTTCCGGACCTAAAATCTTTGCTGCTGGAATCACAAAAAATCCTGTGCCACAGCCTAAATCCGCAACGGTCTTTCCTATTTTCAAACCAACTTCATTTAAAATCTTTTCAGGATCCATAAACCTTCTCTTCCCTTTATCTCCAAAGATAAAACTCTTACTAAAAGTACTTTTAATATCGTCCATAGGTTTTTGCTATTAACTAATCTCTATCTAAAATCTACATCCCGTAAGAATGAAAGTCAAACAAAATAAGTTTAAGAATTAAAAATTCAAAACGAGAATAAAGAATCACGAATCATGGCTACGAATTATGAATTA
>PFNU01000113.1 GCA_002792135.1 bacterium (Candidatus Torokbacteria) CG_4_10_14_0_2_um_filter_35_8
GAAAGAAAACATGGGGTTTGAGAATTAGGAATATTGTTGTAGAGACGTTACACTGCAACGTCTCTACTTATTAGCAACTTATCAGCAACCCCGACTTTAGTCGGGCTTAAGTCAGACTAAAGTCTGACTTGCTAGACAAGAGGACACACATGGGGTAGGGCAAGTCCTCTCTGACTAGCCCGGGCAGTTCTAGAAGAAAGCTATAGACCTCGCGAGGCCAGTCAGGGAACTGGCCGTACCCTTTTTAGAAGTCACGCAACAAACCTCAAAACAACACTCGTTACCAAAAACGACATCACAATCCCGCCGATAAGCTGAGAAATAGTATGCTTATTCATTTTATACCTTGCCCAAGCGATTACAGGAATCAAAAAATACAAAGGCCAAAGATGAAAACCAGAAATAAAAATTAGAAAAGTCACCGCCCAAGTTGCAATCCCTACATGAATACTAATTTTCCAAAACAAAGAGATAATTAAATAAAAGCCAAGCAAAATAGTAATAGTTAAGCCAAAAAGAAAAAAAGAATTAGGAGCATTTTGAAAATAGGTAACCAAAGCCACAGAAAGCCAGCATATAAAAAACACAGAGATAATTCTTGGTCTTTCTTTTAAGTTTGTCACATCCCAATCAGAAAGAGTTTTTGTTTTTAAAGAGTACACTACAAATAAAAGGGGCAGCAAGACTCCTATTGCAAAAAAGAGAGAAGGCCAGAAAAGGACACGAGAAGGTTCTCCTTCTGCTTCAAACATTGTAAACAAAATTAAAAATAGACATACTGCTGGTAAGTCAAAAGCTCTAGATACAACCCGGGGTAATTTGGTTTTTATACTTCTTCGCTCCAAGAATTCCAAATTGAGTGAAAAATTAAAATTTAATAAAGCTCTTTAAAGTTAAAAATATTTTTTAATAATAAGCCTCAGGGTATGGAGTTTTAAAATCCAACAAATTTGATTTCTTCTTTTAAATTAATATTAAATTTACTTTTAATTTTCTCTTTACAAATATCTATTAAGTTTAAAACATCCTCGGCTTTAGCACTTCCTGTGTTCACAATAAAATTAGCATGTTTTTCGGAAATTTGCGCACCGCCTATTTTTTTACCTTTTAACCCACACTGATCAATTAAATACCCTGCAGAACAAGTGGGAATATCGAGCTCTTCTTTCTTATCTTTAGAAATATTTTTAAAAATACATCCTGCGCTTGGAAATTCATAAGGTTGACTCTCTATTCTTTTTTGAATATTTTCTTCAATAATTTTTAATAATTCTTCTGAATTTCCTTTTTTAAGTTCTAACCAAATCTTCAATACAACAAATTTTCCCGCAAGAGAACTCTCTTTATAATCAAATTTTAAATCTTTTCTTTGCAAAGTCTTAACTTCTAAATCTAATAAATCGATAACTTCAACTTTTTTAACTTTCGTTCCCGTCTCGTCTCCCAGAGCACCAGCATTTCCTACCACGGCACCGCCTACTGTCCCTGGAATTCCAGCAAGATTTTCAAGTCCAGAAAGTCCCTTTTTAGCACAAAAATTTACTAACTCTGAAAGTACACACCCTGCATCAACTTTGATAGTATCATCATCTATCAATTTTACATCTTTTGCTTTTAATCTGACAACTACCCCTTGAAAACCTTTATCTGAAACCAATAAATTACTCCCACCACCTAAGATAAAGAAAGGGATCTTGAAGCTTTTGCATAATTCTAAGACTGAAATCAAATCTCTGGAATCTTCAATTTCTGCAAAATACTGAGCAGGACCACCGATTTTGAAGGTAGTGTGGGTTGATAACTGTTCGTTATATAAAATCTTGGTTCTTATACTTTGCTCTAATTTTCTTGTGAAAGTGTTACTTATCATATTTTTTCGAATCAAGAGCTTAAAATTTCAAATTTCAAATTACAAATCTCAAACAATATCTAAAATCCAATGTTTAAAATCCAAAACAATATGTTTTAAAATTTGAATTTTGATATTTGAATTTATTTATAATTTGGTGCTTGGTACTTGGGATTTTCTTTAATCTTCACAAGAATTATCTTCTACTTTTTAATCCCAACTCCAAAATGTGATCGGCAATCAATCCCACCGCATTTTCGCTTGCAAGCTTCTTGATATTTTCACTTAAACTTCTTCTCTTCTCTTTATTTTCCAAAAGATCTTTAATAATTCCTGTTAAAATCTCTGGTGTAAGATTTGCTTCAGTAAAGACAACTACTGCTTTTTTCTTCTGAAAGTAAAATGCATTTGATCTTTGATGATCTTGCGCTGCTAAAGGAAGAGGAATAATGATAGCAGGTTTTCCTATGGAAGCCAGTTCAAAAAGAGAGTTTGCTCCTGCCCGAGCAATGATTATTGTTGCAAGGGTGAGACTATCAGCCATTTCTTCGCGGGATAAAAACTCTACTTGTCTGTAGCCTGCAATATAGCTTGGGCTTTTTCTGTCTTGAGGCTTTAGTTTTCCTTTGCCCCTCTGGTGAAGAATTTGACAATCTTTAAGAAGTCTTGGAGCACATTGATCAATAATCCTATTAACAGCCTCAGCACCTTGCGACCCACCAGTAATAAAAAGAACAGGCTTTTCTGGATCGAGATTAAAGCGCTCAAATCCTCTATTCTTATCTCCAAAAAGGATTTCTCTTGATATTGGATTTCCTGTGATAACACACTTATCCTCCCGAAAGAAATTTTTAGCAATTTTAAACGACAAAGCTATTTTGGTTGCAAGTTTACCCAAAATTTTATTGGTAAGTCCAGGAATAGAATCAGATTCATGAATGAGTATTGGTTTATATAAGAGCCAAGATGCAAAAACCGCAGGAAAACTTACAAAACCACCTTTACCAAAGGTAACATCAGGCCGATAAGTAATTACAATCCATAAGGACTGAAGGATCCCAACAAAAATCTTGAAAGGATCAATAAAATTCTCAAAAGAAAAATATCTTCTAATCTTACCGGTAAGTACACTTTTGTATCTAACTCCAGTTTTCTCAACCAGCTCTTTTTCAGGACCGAAGGTGGAACCCACCCACAAGAATTCTAGGGGAATATTTTTTTCTTTAGCTTTTTT
>PFNU01000051.1:0-12227 GCA_002792135.1 bacterium (Candidatus Torokbacteria) CG_4_10_14_0_2_um_filter_35_8
CCCATTGGAGATTATACTAAAGAAGAAGTAAGAAGCCTGGCAAAAAAATTTAGCTTGCCAATTTTCGATAAGGAAGAGAGTCAAGGAATCTGCTTTGTGAGAGAAAAACGCCACAATGAGTTTTTAAAAAGATATTTAAAAGAAAAAGAAGGAAATGTTATCGCTCAGAAAGGTGAAATTCTAGGAAAGCATTCTGGTCTTTGGAAATATACTATTGGCCAGAGAGAGGGGATTGGCATTTCTTTTGGAAAACCTTTATATGTAATTAGCAAAAATTTAAAGAAAAATGAACTTATTGTAACTTCAGATCCATTAGATTCTAAGCTTTATCCTAAAAAATTAATCGCCAAAAAGGTTAACTGGGTATCGGGCATTCCTAAAAAATTCCCTCTTAAAACTATGGCAAAAATAAGATACAAGCACCCGGCTGAAAAAGCAGAGATTCTTAAAGAAAAAGAAAAGTATATTGTAAGATTTGAAAAACCTCAGAGAGCTGTAACTTCCGGGCAATCGGTGGTTTTTTATAAGAAAGATAGGGTACTTGGCGGCGGGATTATAACTCAATAATTTATTCTTGCTACTTCCAAAATATTGCCATATAATAAGCTTATGCAAGCAAGGACTTTACGAAAAAAATTTATTGAATTCTTCAAAGAAAAAGGACACAAAGAGATTCCTCAAACATCACTTATTCCAGAAAACGATCCAACAGTTTTGTTTACAACTGCTGGTATGCAGCCACTTGGCCCGTATTTTCTAGGAGAAAAACACCCAGAAGGAAAGCGTCTCATGAATATCCAAAGATGTTTAAGAACAGGCGATATTGATGATGTAGGTGATATATGTCACTTAACGTTCTTTGAAATGCTAGGAAGCTGGTCACTTGGAGACTATTTTAAAACGCAAGCAATTAGGTGGAGTTTCGAATTCTTAACCGACAAAAAATGGCTTGGGTTAGATCCGAAAAGACTTTATGCAACAGTATTTAAGGAAGATAAAAATATCCCCCAAGATAAAGAATCAATAAAAATCTGGAAAGAGCAATTTAAAAAAGCTGGTATTAATGCTGAGGTCTATCCGGGTAGTAAACCAATAAAAGGTAATGAAAATTACCGCATTTTTCCATTAAAAAAAGATAATTGGTGGGGGCTTACTACTGGTGGTCCTTGTGGCCCTTCTACAGAAATGTTTTATGATCTTAATCCTAAAAAAGGACCTTTACAAAAAACCTTTCTTAAAGAGATAGATGAAGGACGACTAGTAGAGATTTGGAATGATGTGTTTATGGAATTTAATAAGCTTCCAAACGGGGTGTTACAAAAACTAGCCCAAAAAAATGTAGATACAGGAATGGGGTTAGAGAGGACCATAGCTTCCCTTCAAGAGAAAAGAAGTGTTTTTGAGACAGAGCTTTTTTCCAATGTTATTAAAAAAATAGAGAAACTTTCTAAAAGAAAATATAAGGAAGAAGAAAACCAAAGACCCATGCGAATAATCGCAGATCATATACGAGCGTCAGTTTTTCTTATTATGGATAATGTTATTCCCTCTAATACCGAACAAGGATACATCCTAAGAAGACTCATACGAAGAATAGTTCGTTATGGCAGAAAATTGGGTATTGAAAAAAAATTAACTTCAGAGCTTGCAAGGGTAGTTATCTCAGATTACAAAGATCTTTATCCTGACTTAGAAAAGAAGAAAGAAAAAATTATTTCTGAACTAAATAAAGAAGAGGAAAGATTTAAGCAGACTTTAGAAAAAGGGTTAAAAGAATTTGAAAAAATACTAGAGAGACTAAAAGGAAAAAAGCTCTCTGGAGAAGATGCATTTTATCTTTATGAAACCTATGGTTTTCCGATAGAGCTTACAAAGGAAATTGCTAAAGAAAGGAATATTTCTGTAAATCTCAAAGGGTTTTTGACCGCCAAGAAAAGACATCAAGAACTTTCTAGAAAGGGTGCAGAAAAGAAATTTGCAGGCGGTCTTGCTGGTAAGTCTAGAAAAACAATTAAGCTTCATACAGCAACCCATCTTTTACATCAAGCACTAAGAGAGATTTTGGGAAACCATATTCAACAAAAAGGAAGTAATATCACTCCAGAGAGGCTGCGTTTTGATTTCTCGCACCCTGAAAAAATGACCGACGAACAAATTAAGAAAGTAGAGGAAATTGTTAATCAGAAAATCAAAGAGAATTTGCCAGTTAGAATGAAGATTATGAGTCTTAAAGCTGCCGAAAAATCTGGAGCTTTAGCTCTTTTTAAAGAAAAGTATAAAGACAAAGTAAAAGTTTATTTTATTGGGAATTTTTCCAAAGAAGTCTGCGGAGGACCCCATGTCAAGAAAACTGGCGAGTTAAAGAGTTTCAAAATAATAAAAGAAGAGTCAGTGGGTGCAGGAGTAAGAAGAATTAAAGCTGTGGTTGAGGATTAGGGGATCAACAGCTCAAAAGAAAAGTAAAAAACAAAAGGTATGATTAAAGCAATTTGTTTTGACCTTGATGGAATATATTTTACAAAACAAGGAAAAGAAAAGTTTAACCAAGAGATTATGAACCTAGGAGTGAGTAAAGAGGATGTAGAATATGTTTTATACAAAAGTCCTGAAATGATAGACTTTAAGAAAGGTGAGATATCTGAGGATGAGTTTTGGTCTTTCGCTCGTAAATACTGGCAAGTCAATAAAACTAATGATGAGTTTATTAAGTTATTGGTAAAAGGTTATGAGATTAATTCAGAAGTAGATGAAATAGTTAAAAAAGTAAGAAAAAATGGCTACAAAGCTTGTGTTTGTTCCAACAATTACAAATCAAGAGTAGAAGGTTTACAAAAGAAGTTTAATTTTTTACAAAACTTTGATGTCGTTATATTCTCATACCAAATAGGTATTATGAAACCAGAAAAAGGGATTTTTAAGGAATTACTAAAAAGAGCAGGAATTAAACCCAAAGAGATGATTTACTCTGATGACAATAAAGACAAACTCCAGGGGGCATTAAGCCTGGGTGTTAACACCTTTGTCTACAGAAATTTTGAACAATTTAAAAATGAACTATTGAAACTAGGAGTAAATCTAACCTAAATCATTTCACTGCTATACTCTATATTCTTGATTCTAATCTCATAAAACCATGGATATCAACACTATCGATAAATCAAACATGCGGGAAACGATTTTAAAAACTTATGAGCAGTTTTCTATGGGAGAAAATTGTGCTGGAGACTTAAAAGTTGAAAGTAAAGAATTCGACTGGGTTTGTATTAGTGGTATGGGAGGAAGTCCTATGGCTGGCGATATTTTAAAATCAGTTGAATTAGATCCACAAATAATTATTAATCGCGACTATAATCTACCAAATTGTATTTCTGAAAAATCATTAGTGGTTGCACTCTCTTATTCAGGTAATACTGAAGAAACAATATCAACTTATGAAGAAGCCTTAAAAAGAAAAGCAAATTTAATTGTAATATCTTCTGGAGGGAAACTAGAGGAAAAAGCAAAAAAAGATAATGTCATTTTTATAAAAATTCCAAAACCTTTTCCAGATTTTCAACCTCGCTATGCCACAGGTTATATTTTCGGGGCATTAACAAAAGTTTTATCTAATTCACAAGCAATTAAATCTTACTCAGAGCAATTAAAAGAATTAGCAAATAAATTAAAAAACCAAGATGAAGAACAAGAAGGCCTCATGTTTGCCAAAAAATTAAAAGGAAAAATTCCACTTTTTTATGCTTCTCAAAAAAATATCCACATCGCAAGAATCGCTAAAATAAAAATTAACGAAAACTCAAAAATCCCAAGCTTCTTTAATACTTTTCCTGAAATGAACCACAATGAACTCGTAGGATTTACTAACACCCTCTGTAGTTTTTATGCTATAATATTTAAGGACAAAGATGACCAGCCACAAATCCAATTAAGAATGGATGTTTGTAAAAACCTATTTAGAGAAAAGGGAATTGATACAGAAGAAATTCAAGTAAAAGGGAACACTCAATTAGAAAAAATATTCCTTACTCTCAATAAAATAGATTGGGTGTGTTATTATTTGGCATTAGAATACGGGTATGACCCAACACCAGTGCGTATTGTCGAGGATCTAAAGAAGCAATTAAAGAAACACTAATGCCTAAAGAGAGAATAAAGAATTTAAAATTTAGAATTAATATCCTCTACATTCTATATTCCATCCGCCGTGGCGGAAAATTCCAACCTAGTTCCTAATAGCCCTAGTACCAGTTTACTAAAATTATAATGCAAAATAGACTCATGATAAATCTATTGGGAAGCCTTTATTTATATCAAAACTTTAGTAAAATGATACTAGCAGACCTAACGTCCTAATTCCTAACCTCATACCTCCCTAACACAATCTATGTCCTTCTTCTCCAGACTATTTTCTAGAAAACAGAATAGCCAAAGCCATATCTTAGCTTTAGATATTGGTACAGAATTCATAAAAGCATTAATTTTTAAAGTAAATTATGAAAAAGAGGTGGCCGAAGTCATAGGAGTAGGTAGACAACGCCAAAAACCAACTGATATGCAAGGAGGAATAGCAACAGATATTTCTGGGGTGGCATTAAGCTCTGAAAAAGCAATCGAAAGAGCATACGAAATGTGTGATGTAAAACCTACTCAGGCAATTTTAGGCATCGCAGGAGAATTAGTAAAAGGGTCAACTACCACAGTACATTACCAAAGAGGAAGTCCAAAAAGTAAAATCGATCTTCCTGAATTAAAAAACATTGTCCAAAAAATCCAATGGAAAGCCTTTGATAATGTTAGAAAAGAACTTTCTTGGGAAACATGTCAGAACGAAATGGATGTCAAGCTCATAAATGCTGTGATTGTTAATGTAAGAATTGATGGCTACAGAGTGACAAATCCCCTGGGTTTTCAAGGAAAAGATATCTCTATTTCCATCTTTAATGCCTATGCTCCCTTAGTACACCTTGGTGCTTTGCAAACAATAGCACAAGATTTAGGTCTTGATCTTCTCACTATTACTGCAGAACCATATGCTGTTGCTAAAGCGACAGGTATAGAAGAAGATCTTGACTTTAGTGCTATTTTTATAGATATGGGGGGTGGGACTACCGATGTTGCTGTCGTGAGAAACGGTGGTATGGAAGGAATAAAAATGTTTGCTTTGGGTGGAAGAGCTTTTACTAAAAGGCTTGTAACAAAATTTAATATAAGCTTTACTGAAGCAGAAGATAAAAAAATAAAGTATTCAGCGGGACTACTTCCCAAAAATGAAGCAGAAAAAATTAAAAATCTCTTTAAAAATGATTTGGAAGTATGGGCGACAGGTGTAGAACTTTCCCTATCAGAGTTTTCTAGTACTGAGCTCCTGCCTTCTAAAATCCTTCTCTGTGGAGGTGCATCAGCACTCCCTGGGGTTAGACAAGTATTACAAAGTGAAGAATGGACAGAAAAACTTCCTATGACCAAAAAACCATCTATTCATTTTATTAAACCTTCTGATATTACTAATATTGTCGATAAAACAAGCCTCTTGGTTGATCAGCAAGATATTACTCCAATGGCTCTAGCTAACTTAAGTCTAGATTTCTCTGGCACAGAAAAAATCCTGCCAGGCATTTTAAGAAGAGTAGTCAAAATGATGCAAACTTAATTTTAGGAATTAGGAAGTTAGAAATTAGCTTATAGATGATTTAAAAACTCTAAAATCTCAGATCTTTTCTACAAGCTACAAGCTAATTCCTACAAGCTAAAAAATATGTCTAAAACCATCTATCTTGAACCCGACACCGAGATAACACACGTTATTGACAAGCTACGAGAATCTGATAATGACCAGATAATTTTAGTAGTACCCAGTCAAGCTATTATTCTGCAAAGCATCGTCAATTTAAAAATTCTTAAAAAACAAGCTCAAAAATTAAGAAAGGATTTGATTTTAGTTACCACTGATCCTGTGGGAAAAAATTTGGCATCTAAAGTAGGAATTACTGTCCACCATAAAATTGGTCTTGATCACGAAATAGAAGAACAAAAAGTACAAAAAGAACAAGTAAAAAAAGAGTTTACTATAAAAGAAAAGTCTGCCTTAGATACTCATTCTTCTTTAATTCAAGCTTTTAAAAAGCGAACTTTACCAATACAAGAAAATATTAAAGATAACCAAAAAGAAAGTAAGTCAAAAGGTAAACAAATTAAAAGACCGACTTTCATTTCTAAATTTATACCACAGGCAAAGATAGAGAAAAAAGAAGAAAAGCCAGAACTCTCTTATACTAAAACTTCACCTCCTTTAAAGAAAAGTAAACTTGCAAAAACTCTTATCCCTAAATCACCTATTATTTTTTTAGGAGCTATTCCGATTATCTTATTAGGAATCCTTCTAATAGCATCAACCTTTTTCACCCACGCAGAAATTATTATCATTCCCAACACCATAGATCAAGAAGATAAATTTGAAGTTTATATAGATCCATCTATTGAAAGCATAAACCTAGATACTAATCTAATTCCTGGACAAATTTCATCCTTAGAAAAAGAAGAGACACAAAAAGAAATCCCCACAACTGGTACAAAAGAAATCGGAGAAAAAGCAAAAAGTAGTGTCACTTTCTACAACGAATATAGCTCTGACCCCCAAGTAATCTCCAAGGGATCAACCTTATTATCCCAAAATTTAAAATTCAAACTCCTGTCCACTATTACTATTCCTGGAGCAGAAGTAGAAGAAGGGGAAACAAAACCAGGACAAATACAAGCAGAAATTGAAGCAGCTGAAATCGGTAAAGAATATAACATTCCAAAAAGCCATTTTTCTATTGTGGGTATTGCTCAAGAAAAGCAAGACAAAATTTATGCAAAAAGCACAAGCACCTTATCCGGTGGAAAGAAAGAAAAAGTAAAAATAGTATCTAAAAAAGATGTGGAAAAGATACAAAAGAAGATTTCAGAAGGACTACTTGCTATTATTAAAGAGGAAATCAAAACCCAAATTTCAGAACAAGAGATGCTCCCGGATTCATCTTTTCAAGAAAAACTCATTGAGCTTACTACTTCAAAAAAAATTGGAGAAAGAGCCGATACTTTTGATATTACAGTAAAAATACAAGCAAAAGCAGTAAAATTTAATCTAGACGAGGTGGGCAATTTTGCTATATTGAAATTAAGAGAAAAAACACCAGAGGACAGGGAATTCTTAGAAGAGACAGCCGATTTTAATCTAGGAGATATAATCCTACAAGATAAAAAAAATTCAATATTAAAAACACAAATTCAATCTAGAGTAAAAACAAGCTACAAATTAGATGAAGAAGGTATAAAACAAACCGCAAAAGGAAAAAATAGTGCCACTATCAAGGAAGAATTAGAAAAAGACAACAAAATTAAAAACGTAGAAATAAAATTTTGGCCATTCTGGATAAAAAAGGTACCAAAGGCTACTCACAAGATAAAAATACGCTTGACAGCACCCTCTCCTTCTTCTAATATAAGTCTAAACCTACAATGATAAAGTAGCGTGTATTTTTAGTCTTCTTAAACAAACTATACAAGATATGCTTTCGAAAGACATAGTGCAAATGGAAGGAACCATTAAAGAAAACCTTCCTAACACTACTTTTAAAGTAGAGGTAAACAAAGGGCATGAAGTTCTATGCCAGATTTCTGGAAGAATGAGAATGAATTTTATTAAACTCTTACCAGGAGATAGAGTCCTTTTGGAAGTGAGTCCTTACGACCTAACAAGAGGAAGGATTGTAAGAAGATTATAGTAATAAAGAGAAACAATGAAAGTACAAGCATCAGTAAAAAAGCGCTGCAAGCATTGTAAAATAGTAAAAAGAAAAAAAAGGGTCTACGTAATTTGCAAGAAGAACCCTCGCCACAAACAAAGACAAGGATAGTTTTAGTTTGGTACATATTACGACCAAGCTAACTTCCTTGGTTTGTAATCCTTAGTTTTTAATTCTTTTTTTAAACTTTAAATTTACCAAAGTGCACAGAATTCTAGGAATCAATGTTCCGCAAGAAAAAAGAATAGAAATTGCCCTTACATATATCTATGGAGTAGGAAGATCTTTAAGCAATAAAGTTTTAACCACAACCAAAGTAGACCCTAACAAATTAGCAAAAGATTTGACAGAATATGAAATAGACAAAATTCAGCAAGAAATAGAAAAAAAATACAAAGTGGAAGGAGAATTAAGAAGGCTAATCTCCTCTAATATTAAAAGGTTAAAACAAATTAGATGTTATAGAGGCATAAGGCATATAAAAGGACTACCAGTAAGAGGACAGAGAACAAAAACAAATTCCAGAACCAGAAGAGGAAATGTCCGTAAAACAGTAACTTCAGGCAGAAGAAAGGCAGCAGAGAAAACATAAATCTAGCTTGTACCGTACGTACTATATGGCACTCGGCGCGGCGTACTACAGGCGTTCTACGTCCCACGTACTTACGTGCCTTGTAGGAAGTTTTAGACGGGGATCAGCCTCGGGCTGAAGGAATTAGCTTGTAGAAGGTAAACCACAGACTAATTCTAATGTTCTAACTTCCTAATATCCTAACTCCTAACCTCCTACCAAATATGTCCAAAAAGAAAAGAGAAGAAGCAAAATTAAAAAAAAGACAAGAAAGAGAAAAAAAAGCTCAAGAAAGAAAAGAATCGCAAGGAAAAGGTTTGAGTAAATACGCTCTCAAAAGGAAAAAGGTAAAATCTAGAGTAAGAAGAATTAGCCATGGTAAGGTTTTCGTCAAAGCAAGTTACAACAATACTGTTGTTACTATTACTGATCTTGCTGGAAATCCACTTGCCTGGTCAGCAGCAGGTATTGTGGGTTTTAAAGGGGCAAAAAAAGCAACTCCTTATGCTGCCCAGACAGTAGTAGAGAATGTTTTACAAAAATTAGAAAAAACAGGACTAAAAGAAGTCGATGTTTTTGTAAAAGGAATTGGCTCAGGAAGAGAGGCAGCAATAAGAGCTTTTTATGCCAAAGGAATTGATGTCCTTTCTATTAAAGATACCACCCCCATACCTCATGATGGCTGTCGGCCTAAAAAAGTAAGGAGAGTTTAACTTTTCATTCTTTTTAATGTCTAATCCAAAATGTAAACAATGTAGGAGGGAGGGCGAAAAACTTTTTCTAAAAGGAGAACTTTGTTATACTCCAAAATGTCCTATGGTAAGAAAAAAATATGCGCCAGGAATGCACGGCCAAAAAGGAAGCCGCTTAACAGAATACGGTGAGCAGCTTAGAGGAAAGCAAAAAGCAAAAAAAATTTATGGCATAAGAGAAAAACAATTCAGAAATTATTTCAAAAAAGCAGAAAGGAAAAGTAAGGCAACAGCATCCACCTTCTACGAATTAGTTGAAAGAAGGTTTGATAATATAGTTTATAGGCTTGGATTTGCAAAATCTCGAGATCAAGCAAAAAAGTTTATCTCGCATGAGCACTTTCTTGTAAACAATAAAAAGGTAAATATCTCTTCATATCAAATTAAGCCCAGAGACACAATTCGAATACGTAAAAAAAGCAAAGATAAGCAAGTATTCCAAGAAATTCTGGCTCAAAAAGGATCACAAAATATACCTAACTGGCTCTCCTTTGATAAGAAAAAAGTAGAAGGTGTTATGATAGCGGTTCCATCCAAGCAAGAACAAGAAACGCAGATTGACTGGGCAAAAATCTGTGAGTTCTACTCAAGATAGTACCTCAATAGTTTCTACTTCCTACAATCTAATATTTAAAAGAACTAATTTCTAATCCCCATAATCTAACCCCTAATACCTAACAAACATGCAAGACATACCACTCCCTAAAACTATTATTTTTGAAAAACGAAAAGACAATACAGAGAAGGTAATCATCGAACCTTGCTTTCCAGGATATGGAACAACACTGGGTAATTCCTTGAGAAGAGTACTATTATCATCTCTTCCAGGCGCTGCAGTTACTTCTGTAAAAATTGATGAGGTAAGTCACGAATTCTCTACTATCAAAAATGTCAAAGAAGATGTTATGGATATCCTTCTTAATCTTAAACTCCTGCGCCTAAAACTTTTTTCAGATAATCCCATAAAGCTTACTTTAAAAGCAAAAGCTGAAAAAGAAGTAACAGCAAAAGACATTACTCCAAATTCTAATGTAGAAATAGCAAATCCTGACTTGCATATTGCCTCCCTTACCTCCAAAGACGCAAAACTTTCAATGGAACTCACGGTAGAAAAAGGACAAGGGTATGTTACTGTTGAAGAAAGAGAAAGAGAAAAGGTAGAAATAGGAACCATTCTTATTGACGCTCTCTTTTCTCCTATTCAAAATGTTCGTTTTGATATTGAAAACGTACGTGTTGGAGAAAAAACAAACTACGATAAATTAACCTTAGAAATAAAAACTGATGGTACTATTACTGCAAAAGACGCGTTCAGAAAGGCAGCACAAATTTTAGTTAATCATTTCCAGTATATGTCTCAAGATAAAAAGGAAGTAAAGTCTAAAGAGAAAATAGAAAAGGGCGTAAAACAAAAGAAAACCAAATCTAAAAAGGAAGCGCCACAAAAAGTAGAAGAGCTAGGCTTCTCCACAAGAACGCTAAATGCCCTTCGTAAGGCAAGCATTAAAAATATATTCTCACTTACTTCCAAAACAGAAGAACAATTGTTAGCATTAGATGGTCTAGGAGAAAAAGCAGCTAAAGAAATTAAAAGAAAATTAAAAAAACTCGGCTTAGCATTAAAAGAATAGTTTTTTACAAGAGCACGGAAAACAAAAGCACGATCTTACAAGTTTCAGTCTCATTTACTCAGAGATAGACATCGTTTCCTAATTTCCTAACTCCTACAACCTAAATACATGGAACATAAGGTAAAAGGAAGAAAATTTAAAAGAAATGCAAAAAGTCGTAAAGCTTTAATGCGAGGTCTTGCTTGTGCTTTAATTAACAGAGAAAAAATTAAGACTACCCTTGCAAAAGCAAAAGAACTAAGACCTTTTACAGAAAGGCTGATCACTAAAGCCAAAAAAGGAACTCCTTCCCAGAAAAAAAAGATAATTTCCATTCTAGATCAGAAAAAAGCATATCTTCATCTTATAAGAGATTTAAGCAAAAAATACATAGATCGCAATGGAGGATATACAAGAATTGTTAAACTAGGCCCTCGAAAGGGAGATGGCGCTGAAATGGCTATTATTGAACTAATCTAATGCTTTCCTTGCCTATAAGGCTCTGCTTAAGGAGGTTAGGGTATAATTATTAGATACAGGCTCTCTATTTTAGCTGTTCTTGGAAAAACAGAGTTAAATCTGACTCCGTCTTATTAAAGCAGAAAGTCTAACTTGCCCCACAGTCATCCCGGCGAGGGGTAAAGAGCCCCTAAGACCGCAAAAGTCTTGTTTCTTACAACAATCTCAGAAATTAAAACAATGCCAAAAATGCAGA
Organism: bacterium (Candidatus Torokbacteria) CG_4_10_14_0_2_um_filter_35_8; assembly: GCA_002792135.1. GTDB lineage: Bacteria > Patescibacteriota. Next base: position 11,433 of record PFNU01000051.1, read on the forward strand.
AAACATACTTACCAAAAGTAAAAGACATAAAAAGAGAAAGGCATGAGATAGATGCCAAAGGTAAACCTTTAGGAAGAATAGCAACTGAGGCTGCAATTCTTCTACGAGGAAAACACAAAGTGGACTTTACTTCATTCTTTGATATGGGTGATTTTGTTACTATCAAAAATGTCCATCACATAAAGTTCTCAGGCAAAGCTAAGCTTAAACAAAAAAAATATTATAGACATTCAGGATATTTAGGAAATCTAAAGGAAATAAGTCTAGAAGAACTTTTTAAAAAAGATCCAGAAAAAGTAATAATACATGCTGTAAGAGGAATGCTTCCTACAAACAAGCTTAGAGCAAAACAACTCAAAAGGCTCTCGATTACTCTAGAAGAAACTAAATTTTCTAACAAGGGGAAGTAATTAATCCACTACAAAACAACAACTCTCTAATATCCTAATTCCTAGCCTCCTAACTTCTTAAAAATGCCAAAAGCTACAACTAAAACAAAAAAAAAGGTAAAGACTAATGCAAAAAAATACTACGAAGCAGTAGGAAGAAGAAAAACATCAACTGCCCGTGTTCGGTTGCATGAAAAAGGGAAAGGAAATTTCAAGGTAAATGATAAAAGGCTAGAAGAGTATTTTAAACTCCCGGGATTACAGCAAATTTCTCTAAAACCTCTAAAAACTACTAATTACGATAATGTTTTTGATATTTCTGTAAAAGTAAAAGGTGGCGGCATCCACAGTCAAGCAGAGGCTATTTCTCTCGGAATTGCAAAATCTCTTATCAAGGTTGATAAAA